>DASQFA010000065.1:0-2892 GCA_035633375.1 Rubrivivax sp. | reverse complement strand
TTCGGCACTGGCGCGTTCGCTCGAACATGCGTTGATGCGAGCCGTCGCCGTAGGCCGGACCACTCCCGGGGAGCCGCAGTTGTTCAACGACGCCGCCGAAGAGATCCGCCACCTGCTTCACCAGTTTGCCGCCGGTTTCCTGAAGCGCGTGTCGGCGCCGCTGATGAAGCGCCTGGAGCAGCATGAGCTGGACCTGGCCGCGGCCACCAGCGCGGGCGAGTTCGAAGCGTCGGCGACGAGCGCGCTGGCGCAGCCCGCCGCGGCCGAGGCCCAACGCGATGCCGAACGCGCCGAAGTCGAGATGCAGCCTGGCGCCGAGCCCGAGCCCGAGCCCGAGCCCCAGGCGCACAGCGAGCGCCCAGAGCCAAGCGTCGCCGCGCCGATCGATGCCGCACTGCGCCCATCGCTCGGCCAGGAACTGGGACAACCGGCACTGACCGCGTTTTTCGAGCTGCCGGAACCGGCCCTGTCCAAGCCGCGCGCGCGCCAGGATGCGCTCGGCGACGAGGACGAGATCGACGCCGTCGACCTTGTCGACGAAGAGCTGTTTCCGATCTTCCGCGAAGAGGGCGACGAGCTTCTGCCGCAACTGCAGTCGCGCATGCGCGACTGGGTGCGGCGGCCCACCGAGTTGTCGGCGGCTGCGGCCTGCATGCGCACGCTGCATACCTTCAAGGGTGGTGCGCGGCTGGCCGGCGCGATGCGCCTGGGCGAACTGGCGCATCAGCTGGAGACCGCCATCGAGCACCTGCTGGCACGCGGGCCTGCCAGTGCCGCCGACGTGGAAACGCTGCTCTCGCGGGTGGATGCCATCTCTAGCGGCTTCGACCTGCTGAGCCGGCCGGAACAGGAATCCGCAAGCGCGGTGGCCGAGACCGAGATCGCGCAGCCCGTGCCGTTGGTGTCATTGCGCGAAGTGCCGGAGGACCTTGCGCAAGATCTGCTGGGGGCTGAATCCGGGCCGCTACCGGAATCGGAGCCGCAGCCGTTGCCGGAAGCGGCGCCGCTGCCCGATGCGCTGGACCTCGCGTCGGCACGGCCCGACGCGCCGGGCGCCAAGCCGGCACTGTCCGTCACGCCGCTGAGCGCGGCTGTCGCCTCGATCGATTGGGGGCGCTTCAAGGCCGGGGGTAGCGCGCCGCTGCCGCTGGCCGACAAGCCGGCGGCCAGCACGGCGTCGGTGCGTGTGCGTGCGCCGCTGCTCGACCGGCTGGTCAACCAGGCGGGCGAGGTCAGCATCACGCGCGCACGCATCGAAGCCGATGTCGGCCAGATCAAGGGCTCACTCGGTGACCTGACGGAGAACCTCGAGCGCCTGCGGCGCCAGCTGCGCGACCTGGAGTTGCAGGCCGAATCGCAGATCAGCTCGCGCATGGAAGCGGCCAAGGCGGCCTCGCAGGAATTCGACCCGCTGGAGATGGACCGTTTCACGCGCTTCCAGGAGCTGACGCGGATGATGGCCGAGTCGGTGAACGACGTGGCCACGGTGCAACGCGGCCTGCAGCGCTCGCTGCAGGCCACCGAGGACGAACTCGCGGCGCAGGCGCGACTGACGCGCGACCTGCAGGACGACCTGCTGCGCACGCGCATGGTCGAGTTCGAAAGCATGGCCGACCGCCTGTACCGCGTGGTGCGGCAGGCGGCCAAGGACAGCGCCAAGCAGGTGCGGCTGGACATCGTGGGTGGCTCGATCGAAGTCGACCGCGGCGTGCTCGACCGCATGACGGGCCCCTTCGAGCACCTGCTGCGCAATGCGGTGGCGCATGGCATCGAGGCGCCCGAGCAGCGCCTCGCCGCCGGCAAGGACGCCACCGGCATGATCACCATCAGCCTGGCTCAGGAAGGCAACGAGGTGGCGGTCGAGTTCCGCGACGACGGTGCCGGGCTGAACCTGGAGCGCATCCGGGAACGTGCGCTGGCCCAGGGCTTGTTGGCGGCCGACGCAGCTGTGGCCGATGGCGAACTGGCGAACATGATCTTCGCGCCAGGTTTCAGCACCGCCGAGAGCGTGTCCGAGCTGGCCGGCCGGGGTGTCGGCATGGACGTGGTGCGCTCCGAGGTGAACGCCATGGGCGGGCGCATCGAGACCGCCACCGCGGCCGGCCAGGGTGCCAGCTTCCGCCTCGTGCTGCCGCTGACCACCGCCGTCACGCAAGTGGTCATGCTGCGCTGCGGCGACCTGCGCATCGCCGTGCCTTCGACGCTGGTCGAGCTGGTCAAGCGCGTGCCTGGCGACGAGATCGAGCAGGCCTATGCCACCGGCACCTATGCCCTGGGCGAGCGCGTGCTGCCCTTCTTCTGGCTGGGCGCGCTGCTGCAGGCGGGCGGGCGTGGCAGCTCGGTCGCACGCTCACAACCGGTGTTGGTGATCCGCAGTGCTGCACAACGCGTCGCATTGCATGTGGACGAGGTGCTGGGCAACCAGGAAGTGGTAGTCAAGAACCTCGGGCCGCAATTGGCACGCCTGCCGGGGCTGGCGGGCATCACGCTGCTGCCATCGGGCGCGGTGGCGCTGATCTACAACCCGGTGGCACTGGCCACGCTGTACGGCGACGACGCGCGCGAACACCTGCGGCAAATGCCCGGCGCGGGCGAGCCGGTGGCGCCGGTGAAGGCCGAAACACGCACGCCGCTGGTGTTGGTGGTGGACGACTCGCTCACCGTGCGCCGTGTCACGCAGCGCCTGCTGACGCGCGAGGGCTATCGCGTCACCTTGGCCAAGGACGGCCTGGACGCGCTCGACAAGCTCAGCGAGGAGTTGCCGACCGTCGTGCTCTCGGACATCGAGATGCCGCGCATGGACGGCTTCGATCTGGTGCGCAACATGCGCTCGGATGCGCGTCTGGCGGGCCTGCCGGTGATCATGATCACCTCGCGCATCGCGCAGAAGCA
>DASQFA010000064.1:0-35596 GCA_035633375.1 Rubrivivax sp. | reverse complement strand
CTGGCCGTCCACCTCGCGGGCATAGAGGTCGGTCCAGGGGAACGGTGACAGCGGTGTCACTGGCGCCAGCAGCAGGTCGTACTGCCGAAAGGCCTGCGTGAAGCGGCGCGCAATGCGCGTCTGCTCCAGATGCGCCCACGCGCGGTCGGCCAGCGTGATGCTGGCCGCCATCTCCACATTCGCGCGCACGTTCGGGCCCAGGGTATCGGGCGCGGTGCGGTAGGTGTCGGCAAAGGCGGCCAGGAAGGATTCGGCGCGCAGCACGTCGAACGCCCGGTCCGCATCGCCCAGCGCCGCCGGCCAAGGCTCGCACACCCGCACGCTGCGCGCTATCGCCTGCATGCGCTGGCGGAACGTGCGCCGGATGCCGGCATCCACCGCGCACAGGCCGAAGTCCTCAGTGAACCCGATGCGCAGGGTCGACAGATCCACCCGCGGCAACTGCAGGAAGGACGTGGCCGCCACCGCCCCCGACAGCGGGTCACGCGCATCGAAGCCGACCGAGGCGGCCATCAACAGCGCCGTGTCGCCGACGGTGCGGCCCATCGGCCCCAGTACGGACAGCGCCGACCAGCCGAGCGGCCGCGCGGTGTTGGCCACCATCGACGGCGAGGGCCGCAGGCCGACCACGCCGCACAGCGCGGCCGGGATGCGCAGCGAACCGCCGGTATCCGAGCCGGTGGCCAGCGGCAGCATGTCGGTGGCCAGCGCGGCGGCCGATCCGCCCGAGGAGCCGCCGGCATTGCGCTGCACGTCGAACGGGTTGCCGGTGGCGCCCCAGACCAGGTTACGGGTGTTGGCGCCGGCGCCCATGTCGGGCACATTGGTCTTGGCGGTGACGATGGCACCCGCCTGCCGCAGCCGGGCGACCAGGCCGATGTCTTCCTGGGGTACGAAGTTGCGCCGCGCCACATTGCCGTAGGTGGTGCGCAGGCCGGCGGTGTCCTGCAGGTCCTTCACGCCCAGCGGCAGGCCGTGCAGCAGCGGCAGCGCGTCGCCGCGCGCGACCTTCGCCTCGGCAGCGCGGGCTGCATCCATCGCGCGCTCGAAGTCGGTGGTCGCCAGTGCGTTCACGCCCGGGTTCAGGGCCTCCATGCGTGCGATGCAGGCCTGCATCAGCTCCACCGGCGAGAGCGCACGCTGGCCGATCAGGCGGCGCTGGCTGAGCGCATCCAGCCGGACGATGTCGTCATGGCCCATGGTCAGGTCCCCTTCTGTCTACGGTGATGCCGTCCAGCGCGCCCGCAGCCATCGGGCTGCCCGGGGCGCTGGAATGGGCTTGTGGGCGGACGGCATCGGGTGGCGGCATTACACGGCAAGCGTGTAATGTATTTGCGCCATGGGGCGGCTGCCAAGGCCTCTTTGCGCAGTGCCTGCGGCGTTGGGGTGTCAGCCGATGGCCGGGTTGAGCCCGTTCGGGTCCGTCTTCAGTTCGTCTCGCGGCCGAGGAATGCAGCAACCGGCTCGAGTATGGCTGGAAACGGCGCCGCCGTGGCGGCGACAACTGACGCCCACGGGTACGAGAGGCTAAGCAGCCAAGTTCGTACTTCCGTCGCAGCTTCGGCGGGCAGCAGGAGCATTTGGTCGATCGTGATCACGAGGCAAGTAGCGACACGCGTGTCGTCGCCACGAAACGTCCACTCATATCTGCCACAGCCGACGCGGACGCGCTTCGACTCCTTCTCGGTCATCCCGACCAGCCAGTCGCACGAAAACTCTGTGTCGTCCGCGCTCGGGCGAGCCATGTAGAAGGAGTAGATGTTCTCGTAAGTCTGGTTGAAGCGCCGAACAAGAACGTCCGCTATAGCGTCTATTCCGCGTGTTGCCGACGGGAAGTGAATCTCCTCAGATCGGTTGCGGATCTCCAAGCAAGCATCATGGGCGAAGACACCGTGCAGCTGGTGCGGACGGTTCTCGTCCTTTGCAGGAAAGTAATCGCGCAGCACGCGTTCGGGCGACATGTGAAGTAGCCACCTCCGGAGCGAGTTCCATTGAAGCCCGTCCGATGTCCGCTGTCTAGTAGGCACGTCCGCTATGCGGCAGATCAGGCAGGACGGCGCGATGTCTGGAAATGGCCGAGGGCTGCCCGTCAGTTGACGACGACGGGCGTCGGCAATGCTTCACATTGCCGTCGTTGCGGCTTCAACGGCCGGTCGATGGCGCATAGCTGCCGGCCCGCCATGCAGCGGAAGCACCAGCAATGAACCGCTCGGAAGGCGAAGGCGCGAGCTTGCCGAAGATGCCTTGAGCACGGTTTTCCGTTTGGCGGGTCTTTTGGGGGAACGTCTAAGAAGTGGCGCTCGAAGCCTTACCAATGCTAGGGGTACTACAGACGTCCACTCCGCCAATATTCATGAGGTTCTCCTCGTAATCGCCCACTAACAAGTGGGCGTTTCATGTCGCGAACTCGGACGATGCCCAGGCGATGGAACTGCTGCTGCCTGCGCTGCAACGTTCGGGCAAGGCCTTCATCCAGACCAGCGAGTCCAGGGCCATCAGCGACCATGCAGGACCATTCGGCCAAACCGCGCCATGGTGGCGAACGCGTGCGTGTATGGCGGCACTTGGCGCAGGCCAGAGGCGCCCATGGCAGACGCAGTTCGAGGAGCTCAGCTGCCACTTACGCTCGCGAGTTGGATGACCGCTCGCGCGCCATTTGTGGGGTCGTTCAACCAGGACCCGCGCTCGCAACTGCACAACACCGAGGCCTGGATCGCCATCGACAGCCCCGAATTGGCGGGTGATCTGGCTGCGCTCTTCGGTGAGGCATCCGACATGAACCACGCGTTCAAGGTCGGCATGAACCCGCCCACAGGATCGGGTGCACTCGAATGGCTCACCGAGGAAGGTGGAAAGTCCGTGCGCTACGACGTCGAGCCGATGACCGAACTCACGCTTCGCGCGTGGCGAGACTTGCTCGGTGCATTGATCCCCGAGCATATGCTGTGACGCCCACCACGTCACCAGCAAACCGAACCGATGTGGGCGACGACGACTCCTTGCCGAATGTCCGCACGGGTATTGGTAGCGCTCGACCCGCCGCACCTGCCAATACACGCATGCGTTCCTATCAATCGAACGATCAGGATCCACCATGAACGCCTTGTCGGATGCCGCCATCTCGCCAGTTGACCATCATCGACGCCTGATAGTTCTTGGCACTGCGTGCGCGCCACTCTCACTAAGCATCGGGTGTGGCGGCGGGTCGGGCCCTTCGGCGTCGTCGATGACCACGTCGCCACCGCTGGTGAATCCCGTTGCCTCGAGTGGCACGTCGCGCAGTCTGCCGATCTTGCCGGTGGACCAAGGTGCCGTCGACGCGTCCGGAGTCAGGGCATTTTCGCTGCGGGTTCAACGCGGTACGACGCAGTTCCGCAGCGGCGTGGACACCCCCACCCTCGGCTACAACGGTGCGCTGCTCGGCCCGGCCCTGCGCTTGCGTGCGGGTGAGACGACCGCCATTCGGGTCCGCAACGATCTTGAGGTCGCGACGACCGTGCATTGGCATGGCTTGTGCGTTCCTGCGGATGTTGACGGCGGCCCGCACCAGTTGGTTGCGCCGGGCGCCGAATGGAATGCGTTCTTCAGAGTCGAAAATGCGGCGTCGACCTGTTGGTTCCACCCGCATCCGCACGGCGCGACCGGCCTGCAGGTCGTCTCCGGTCTGGCCGGACTGCTGATCGTCGACGATTCCGCCCTGGCGCCTTCGACGCTGCCCGATACCTGGGGCGTCGACGATCTCGCTCTGGTGCTGCAGGACAAGCGCTTCACCGCATCGGGCCAGATCGACTACGCGCTGACCGCCAATGAGCAGCTGACGGGATACCTGGGCGATCAGCTGCTGGTCAACGGAACCTTGGGCCCGGTCTGGCAAGCGCCTCGGCAATGGGTCCGCCTGCGTTTGCTCAATGGCTGCAATGCACGCACATTGACGCTTCGACTGGGCAATTCTGTATCGCTGCTTCAGGTGGCCAATGAAGCCGGTCTTCTGGCGGTTCCTGGCGCACGCTCGTCCGTCACGCTGGCTCCTGGCGAACGCGCCGAGGTATTGGCCAACTTCGGCAGCATGGCGATCGGGCAGGAGATGCCGCTCTATGCCAGCACGGCGACAAGTGGCATGGGAATGGGAATGGGAATGGGGATGGGAATGGGCATGGGCCAAGGCGCGGTTTCATCGGAGGTCGTGGCGATGACGATCCGCGTCGCCTTGCCTGCCCAGCCCGGCGCCATGGTGTCGCCGCCGGCGAAGCTTCCTGTCGCGTCGTCGGTCTCGGCCAGCGCAGGCGCGACGGTCCGGTCGTTCAACCTGCAAGGCGGGATGATGGGCAGCCCGTTCACCATCAACGGAAGAGCCTTCGACATGGACCGCATCGACTTCGCCGTCCCGGCCGGCACGGTCGAAATCTGGCGCTTTGTCAATGCGACGGGCATGGCGCATCCCATGCATGTGCATGGCGTAAGAATGTCGATGCTCTCGCGCGGCGATAACGCGCCAGCGGACTACGAACGGGGTCTGCGCGATACGTTTGTCGTCGAGGCGATGCAGACGGTGACGGTAGCCGTGCAGGCGGCCGCACAGGCGTCGTCGGTGCCGCTGATGGTCCACTGCCATATCCTCGAGCACGAGGACGCCGGCATGATGGGGCAGTTCGTCACCGTGTAGCGGGGCGCATTCAACGGTGCCGCGCGCCCTTGCTGGATCGAATCACCCACCAGGCCGTCACAGCAAGAATTGCATAGTTCAGCGCGAGCATCCAGGGCTGGTTCCATGCGAGGCCACCGAAGCCACGCTGTGTGAACGGGTACAGAACCGGCGAGGGGTAGAAGTCGGCCGAGTGCGTGAACACATCCGCGACGATGTGCAGCCACCAGCCGAGCAGCGGAATCCACAAGCTGCGCAAGACCGCCCAAGAGACAAGCGTGACGACACCGGCCACGACGGCACTGTGCATCACGCAATGCAGGTGGTGCGACAGCAGCCCCGCCCGCGGCGGCAGCGTCGGCTCATGGTCTGGCAACGCGAACGTGTACGCATGCGTACCGCCCACGTGCCATCGCCGAATACCCACCATAAAACGATGGGCAGCAAATGCATGACATCGGGCAATGCGGCCATGCCCATGGTGGCCGCCACTGTACCGGCCGGGACCGGCTGGCGACGACGCAGCAGTGCCACGCCAACGCCAGCCCACAACGTGTGCGCGACGATGTCCATGTCTTCTGCGGCCTGTTACGTCAGTCCTGGCGCAGCGCCGCGTGCCGCAGCCGCAGGGCATTGCCGATCACCGAGGCCGAACTCAGGCTCATCGCCAGCGCCGCGATCATCGGCGACAGCAGCCAGCCGGTGAACGGGAACAGCACGCCGGCCGCCAGCGGCACGCCCAGGGCGTTGTAGACGAAGGCGAACGCCAGGTTCTGCTTCATGTTGACCACCGTGGCCACCGACAACTCGCGCGCTGTCGCGATGCCGCGCAGATCGCCCTTGACGAGCGTGAGCTGGGCGCTGTTCATCGCCACGTCGGTGCCGGTGCCCATGGCGATGCCGACATCGGCGCGCGCCAGCGCCGGCGCATCATTGATGCCGTCGCCGGCCATCGCGACGATGCGGCCCTGCGCTTGCAACCGCTCGATCAGGGTCAGCTTGTCGGCGGGCTTGACCTCGCCGTGCACTTCATCGATGCCCAGGCGTTGCCCCACGGCACGCGCGGTGGTGAGACCGTCCCCAGTGGCCATGACGACGCGCAGGCCGGCCTTGCGCAGAGAGGCGAGCGCATCGGACGTCGTCGCCTTGATCGGGTCGGACACGGCCAGCAGACCGGCCAACTGGTTGTCGACCGCCAGGTGCATGACGCTCGCGCCCTGAACGCGCAGCGCCTCGGCTTGCTCCGCGAGCGTTGACACGTCGATGCCGATTTGCATCATCAACGCGGTGTTCCCGAGCGCGAGCGCCTTGCCGGCCACCGTGCCGCGCACGCCGATGCCTGACTCGGAATCGAATTGCTCGGGCTTGTCGAGCGTGAGCCCCTTGTCGCGGGCCGCAGCGACGATGGCCGCGGCCAGCGGATGCTCGCTGCCCTGGTCCAGGCTGGCGGCCAGACGCAGCACCTCGTCCTCGCTGAACCCCGGCCCACCCACCGCGCGTTCGAAGCTCGGGCGCCCTTCGGTCAGCGTTCCGGTCTTGTCGACGACCAGGGTGTCGACCTTGCGCAGGTTCTCGATCGCGGCGGCGTCGCGGAACAGCACGCCATTCGTCGCGCCGCGGCCGGTGGCCACCATGATCGACATCGGCGTGGCCAGGCCCAGCGCACAGGGGCAGGCAATGATCAGCACGGCCACGGCGTTGATCATTCCGTAGATCCAGCTCGGCTCTGGCCCGAAGAAGCCCCAGCCGAAGAAGGTCAGCAATGCGATGCCGACGACACCAACGACGAAGTAACCCGCCACCCTATCGGCCATGCGCTGCATCGGCGCGCGCGAGCGTTGAGCCAGCGCGACCATCTGCACGATCTGCGCCAGCACGGTGGTCGAGCCGACGTGTTCCGAGCGCATCACCAATGCGCCGCTGGTATTCATGGTCGCGCCGATGAGTTTGTCGCCGCCACGCTTGGTCACCGGCAGCGGCTCACCGGTGAGCATCGACTCATCGACCGCGCTGTTGCCTTCGACCACCACGCCGTCGACCGGCACCTTCTCGCCCGGCCGCACCCGCAACAGGTCACCGACGTGCACATGCGTCAGCGGCACATCCTCTTCGCTGCCGTCCACAGCGATGCGCCGCGCGGTCTTGGGGGCCAGCCCGAGCAGTGAGCGGATGGCGGCCGAGGTCTGCGAGCGCGCCTTCAGTTCGAGGATCTGACCCAGCAGCGTCAACGAGATGATCACCGCAGCCGCCTCGAAGTAGACCGCGACGCGCCCCATCGACACGAAGGAGGCTGGAAACACCTGCGGTGCCACCGTGGCCACCACGCTGTAGACGAAGGCCGCACCAGTGCCCAGGCTGATCAGCGTCCACATGTTCGGGCTGCGGTTGGCGATCGATTGCGCGCCGCGCACGAAGAAGGGCCAGCCCGCCCACAGTGCGATCGGCAGTGTCAACACCAACTCGATCCAGCTCTGCGTGGCCATGTCGAACCAGCCCAGCCGATGGCCGAGCATCGCCAGCACGGTGACAACCGCCGTCAACGGCAAGGTCCACCAGAAGCGTCGCTGGAAATCCTCGAGTTCCGGGTTCCCGGTGTCCTCGAGCTCGGGCAGCATCGGCTCCAGGCTCATGCCGCACTTCGGGCAGTTGCCCGGATGATCCTGACGGATCTCCGGGTGCATCGGGCAGGTGTAGACGGTGCCTGCCGCGGCCTCGGCGGCAGCCGGTACAGGTGCTGCCACGGGATCCGCAGACTGCAGGTACTTCGCCGGCTCGGCACTGAACTTCGCCAGGCACTTCGCGCTGCAGAAGTAGTACGGCCTGCCCTCGTGCTGGATGTGGTGCGGCGACTGTTCGGTCACCGTCATGCCACAGATCGGATCCTTGATCGCTCCCTCGGCGGGCGAAGCCGCCGCAAGATCGTGATGAGAATCTTCCGGCGCATGCGGCTTGCCTTCAGGGCCGGCGTGCTGGCGATGGGTGTGCAGATCCATGGGTGCTACTCCTGCCCAGGCTGGGGGCCGCGCCCGGTATGTCGGCCATGACCACCATGGCCGTGGAACAGATGCATGAGCGGACAGGCCAGCAGCAGCAAGTAGGGCCACGAGCCGACGACATGGTTCCAGTGCTCGCGCAGCAGGAAGAAGGCGACGATCAGGCCCACCATCAGGAGCGCTGCGCCCCAGGGGCGGTGCGTTCCGCCGGCGGTGTCGGGCGTCGAGCTGCCGTTGTGCGCTGTGTGGTCCATGTTCATTCCCTTCCGGTATTTGTGCAGGCTGTCAACGCAATACCAACTTGGACGTCTTCATCATGGGAACGTCGAGCGTCGTTGCGCTTGCCCGCGTTCCGATGCAGCAAGGCCATGTGCCCCCATGTGCCATTGACGCTGTTGCGGCCTGATCTCGCCTGCCGCCCGGGTGGAACAGCCGCTGCCGGGCGTGCATGCCGGCCATGGGGCCGCTGTCATGACGCGTCGTGGTCAGCGGTCATCCGGACGCCGTGGCGGCCAGCGCCGAGCGCGCGCGCTCGAGCCGGCCACGTACCTCCTGCGCCACCGTCGTGACCTCGGACTCGCTGGTCATCTGCAACACCGCGACGGGGTCCATGAAGGCGACGACGAGGCGGCCATCGACCTCCTCGCGCACGACCACGTTGCACGGCAGCAGCAGACCGATGTCGGGCTCCGCCGTCAGCGCGCGGTGAGCGAGCGGTGGATTGCAGGCGCCGAGAATCCGATAAGGTCGCCCGTCGATGCCGAGCTTGGCCTTCATCGTGGCCTGCACGTCGATCTCGGTCAGGATTCCGAAGCCTTCGGTCTTCAGGGCTTCGGTGACCTTGGCAACGGCCTGCGCGAAGTCCTGCTTCGGCAGGACACAGTGGAAGCCGTACTTCGAAGCCGCAGGCGCAAGCGTGGTGTCGAGCATGTCGTTCATGACGTCTGCCCTCACTGGGTACCCGACGCTGGCGGCATCCGGTCCATCATCATGTCCATCATCATCTGCATCATGGCCATGTGGTCCGCCATCATTTGATGGCGCGCTGCCATGTCGGCCGGCATGCCTTTGCCGTCTGCCATGCCACCCATGCCACCCATGCCCCCCATGCCGGGCATCGGCGCTTTGCCGCCAGCCGCACCCATGCCGTGCATGCCATGCATCTCCTTCATCATGGCCATGCCACCCTGCATGGCCTTCATGTGGTCGGCCATCAACGCCTGGCGTTCTGCGGGGGTCTTGGCATTCATCATCTTCTGGTGCATCTCCTGCATGGCCTTCATGCGCGGCTCCATGGTGGCCATGGGTGAGGGTGCACTCGAGTTGGCCGCAATGGGCGACGCGGGAGCGGCATTCATGTCGCCGGTGCTTGCACATGCCGTGGCGAGGGTGGCAACAGACAAGGCGATGAGAGTGCGAAATGTGGTCATGGTGAACTCCTGAGGGGATGTGGGTCCTGTGCGGGCCCAAGAGGATCGAGAACGGAGGCAGCGCGGAAGGGATGCCTGGCGATGCCGTGGCAAGCCACAGGCAGGGCACTGGGTAAACGTTGGCGGGCAACGGCTCACGCCGGCGGCCTGGCCGAGCGCGCTAGATCGTCAGCCGCAGCAAACGGATGAACAGCGGCGGGCCTTGTGCGGCGGGCCGATCGACCGACCGCCATGACACGACATCGGCAACCGGTGGCCCAGGCTGCCAGTCGACGCGGGAGACGAAGAAAGGGCCGGGGAGGTCGGCCTGTGGCGCTTGGCTCTTGGTGACAGCCGAAGACTCGTCAGCGCAGAATTTAAGGCAGCCCGCTCCGCCGAGGTCATCGCCCGAGGCACCGTGCTCGTCGCCTGCATGATGTGGGGCGTTTGCGATCTGTCGCGTTGCTTGCCCGGGCCCAGCGGCTTCAGCGGCCAAGGGGCCCGCCAGCGTCACGTTGGCGCGTGCCAGGTCCGTCGCGCTGGGCTGTATCAGGCATGCGTTCACCGCCCCGGACAACAGCGCAAACAGCCACGCGAACAGCGTCACACGGGCGGTGCGGCGCACTTGTCGGCGAGTGAAAGGCAGGGTCAGCATGACGACGACGGTTGTTTCAACCGATCTTCATCACTTCCGTTTTTGCATAACGATCCATGCCACGAGGCCGACCACGACGACAAGCAGGACCGGCACCCAAAAGCCGCCATGCCCACCCATCCAGCCGAAACCGCTCATCCCGCCGTTCATCATGTTGCCGGCCTGAGCCCACGCTGCGCCAGTCGCCAGCAAAGGCACGGTACCTGCAGCCATGGCAATCGAGTTCTTCATGGAAGCTCCTTCTAAAGGCATTGAACCCAACGGACACCTTGGGCGCGGGTCGCACGGAACCACCTGTTGCGTCACGACCGTGGACCGTGTGACCCCATGGTTCCGGCCCTTTGATCGCCGCGTGACGCCTTGCACTGCCCTACAGAAAAGGGATAGCACAGGCGCAAAGTACGCTGAGATCGCGCCAAGGTCTGTGCGACAGCGAACATAGGTGCGACGGTCTGGCCGTCCCGAACCATGGGCGTCAGGGCCGATTTGAGTTGGTGGGCGGTGTTTGCCGCCGCCGTGGCGCGCACCCCTGATGCCCAGGCGGTGGTGGCGGGCGCGCTGCGCCTGAGCTATGCGCAGTGCGACGCGAGCGCTGCCCAGCTGGCCGGCGGCCTGGCCGCACGCTGCATCGTGCCAAGGAAGTCTCTGACGGCGCGTCCTCGAAGTCCACGGACATCGCCTCGAGCAGCGCGAGCGGTCGCGTATTTAGGCCAGCCCCGGCCGCTGTTCTCGCACACCCACCGGTACCGCGATCGCGCGCAGCCGCTGCAGCGCCAGCAGCACGGTGATGAACTCGGGCCGGTTGTCGAGGAACATCACGACGCGGTCGCCACGGTCGATCGCTGGCAATCCCAATCTGAGCACTGGGGCCATGGGTGCCTTCGACGCGGACACCGGCACGCGGCGCGGGCGCCACATCTTCGTGGCCAAGCGGGGCAGCTGCTGCGACCTCGCCGACGGTCTGCCGCAGAACGAGCACTCGGCTCGGCAGCGCGTCTCCAGGCCCTTGGCACCGCCCGCCGGCTGGCGCCCGACCGGACGGCGCGCGTAAGACAATGTGCGCATGGATTCCACCTCGCAAGCAGTTGCCCCGACTTCGGACGACACCTCGCCCCAGGAGTGGATCGCCTTCGAGCGCCTGCTGGCCGACCTGGCGGCACAGTTTGCCAACGTGCCTGCGCTGAGCATCGAGCACGACATCGAGCAGGCGATGGCGAGGCTGATCGCCTTTCTGGGCTTCGACCGCAGCTCGCTGCTGTTCCTGCAGCCCGACGGGTCCACGCTAAAGGTGCTGTGCTCGGTGGCCGCCACGCCCTACGACGCGTTGCCGCGCGGCCTGATGACGGCGCATGTGCCCTGGCTGATGGGCGAACTGCGCGCCGGCCGCAGCCCGCGCCTGTCCCACCTGCCCCAGGGCCTGCCGCCGCAGGCGGTGGAGGAGCGCCGCTTCGTCGTCGCCGAAGGCATCCGCTCGCAGATGATCGTGCCGCTGCGCGAAGGCGGGCAGTTGGTCGGCTTCATCACGCTGGTGGCCTTCAAGGACACGCGCACCTGGCCGGACGAGCTGGTGGCGCGGCTGTCCACCGTGGGTCATGTCTTTGCCCAGGCCCTGGCGCGTGCCCGCACCGACCGCGCGCTGGCGGCAGCGCTGGCCGAAGTCCGCTCCCTCAAGGAGCGGCTGGAAGCCGAGAACCACTACCTGCGCGATGCTGCCCGGCTCCCTGCGAAGCAGGCGCTGGCCAGCCGCTCGCCGCGCTTCCAGCGCGTGCTCGACGAAGTGGCGCAGGTGGCGCCCACGCCCTCGACCGTGCTGCTGCTGGGCGAAACCGGCTGCGGCAAGGAAGTGCTGGCCGAGGCGCTGCACGAGGCCAGCCCGCGCCGCCAGCGGCCGATGATCCGCATCAACTGCGCGGCACTGCCGGCCGCGCTCATCGAGGCCGAGCTGTTCGGCCGCGAGAAAGGCGCCTACACCGGCGCGCTGGCGCGCCAGCCGGGCCGCTTCGAGCTGGCCGACGGCTCCACGTTGTTTCTCGACGAGATCGGCGAGATGCCGATCGAGCTGCAGACGCGGCTGCTGCGCGTGCTGCAGGACGGGCGCTTCGAGCGTGTCGGCGGCACGCAGACGCTGAGCGTCGATGTTCGACTGGTGGCCGCCACGCACCGCGACCTGCAACGCGAGGTCGAGGCCGGCCGCTTCCGCGAAGACCTGTACTACCGGCTCAATGTCTTCCCCATCGCCGTGCCAGCACTGCGCGAGCGGCGCGAGGACATCCCGATGCTGGCCTGGGCTTTCGTCAAGGAGTTTGCCGCCACCTTCGGCAAGCCCACCGAACGCATCGACGACGCGTCCATGGCCGCGCTTCAGGCGCATGCCTGGCCAGGCAACGTGCGCGAGCTGCGCAACACGATCGAGCGCGCCATGATCCTCAGCCGCGGACCCACGCTGCACGTCGAGTTGGCGCCGGCTCGTGCCGCGGCGGTGCGGCCACGCAGCCAGGCCATGCCGCCGGTGACGCGCGACGAGGCCGAACACGAAAGCCTGCGCCAGGCGCTGGTACACAGCGGCTGGCGCATCCGAGGCAGCGGCGGCGCCGCCGAGCGGCTGGGCATCAAGCCGACCACGCTGGAGTCGCGCATGAAGAAGCTCGGCCTGCAGCGGCCTCACGCCGGCTCCGACGAGCCGTAGAAACTCCGAACTCTCGGAGTTTGGCGCGCAACGGGGCACGCGCTGCGCGTGCAGGGCCGCTTGCAAACCCTTGTCAGGCCGAGGCTTTCCGCGTGGGAGTGAATTTGCGGCGCGCCGGCACACGGTTTGCAATGAAACACCTTGCCGCCAACTCCCGCCAGCG
The DNA here is from genome assembly GCA_035633375.1 of Rubrivivax sp. Taxonomy (GTDB): domain Bacteria; phylum Pseudomonadota; class Gammaproteobacteria; order Burkholderiales; family Burkholderiaceae_C; genus Rubrivivax. The sequence goes on along the minus strand of DASQFA010000064.1, from coordinate 23,048 downwards.
GTCGACCAGGGCCTGTGCATGATCGTGTTTTCGTTGCGTGTCACCACCGCCCCGGCGAAGCGCCATGCCTTGGTGGCACTGATCGAGCCTTTGCTGGCGCCCACACGGGTCGAGCCCGGCTGCGAAAGCTGTCGCCTGTATGCGGACACCGACGACGCGGGCGCGCTGACGCTGGTCGAGGAGTGGTCGTCGCAGGCCGCGCTGGACCGTCACCTGCAGTCCGAGGTACGCAAGTCGTTGATTGCCACGATGGAGTTGTCGGCTCAGGCGCCGGTGGTCCGCTTCGACACCATCGCGCGCCGCGAAGGGCTCGAAGTCATCGCGGACTCGCTGGCACGCCGTGCAGCCTTGATGCGCTGAGCCGAGCCGGCGTACCACAAGCATTCACCGCAGATCTCGATGCCCGCACTGTCCACCATCGACCTGGCGATGTTCATGCTCGAATCGCGCGAGCGCACGCTGAACATCGGCCCACTCGTGATGTTGCGCCCGCCGGCCGGCTTCAAGGGCCACTTTGCCGACAAGCTGCATGCCAAGCTGCTGAAGCGCCCGCCCGGCGCGCCGTTCAACTACCGGCTGAACTTGTCGCTGGGCAGCCTGCCCTCGGTCGAGCCGATGTCGGGTGTGGACATCCAGGCGCACGTGCATCGCCTGAGCTTGAACGGCGCATCGGAAGAGGAGTTGCTGAAGAAGATCTGCGCCTTGCACGAGACGCTGCTCGACCGCTCCGGCCTGCTCTGGCAGTTCTACGTCATCGACGGTCTGGCCGACGGCCGCGTGGCGCTGTACGGCAAGGTGCACCACGGCATCATCGACGGCAAGACCTTCGTCAAGGCCATGACGCAGTGGATGTCCGACGACCCGAAGGACAAGAACGTGCGCGCCATGTGGGACGGCGTGGCCCGCCCCGGCGCGCGCGATCCACAACGTCTGGGACTGGTGCAACGCCTGATGGCCGCCAGCGGGCAGGCCACCGGCGCGCTGCAAACCGCTGCCGGCCTTTACGCCATGCTCGCCGAGCAAGGCCTGCGTTCGGCGGGCCTGGGCGACGGCCTGCCGCTGCCGTACCTGAAGGTGTCGAGCGACTTCGACGGGCCGCTCTCGGCCAAGCGCTCCTATGCCTACTGCAGCCTCCCGCTGGCCGAAATCAGGGCCTTCGGCAAGGCGCAAGGCGCCACCGTCAACGACCTGCTGCTGACCGTGCTCGACATGGCGCTGCACCGTCACCTCGGCAAGCAGGGTGTGTCCCCGCAGTCGCCGCTGCTGGCCGATATGCCGGTGGCGTTGTCGAGCGGCGCCAAGGGCGGCAACCAGATCGCCGTGCTGCAGGTGCCGCTGGGCGGGGCCGATGCGAGCCCGGCCGAACGCCTGGCGGCGATCAAAGCCGAAACCGGCCGCGTCAAGGCATCGATGAAAAAGCGCAGCAGTGGCGCGCTGATGCTCTATTCCACCCTCGTGCATGCACTGCCGTTGCTGATCGAGCGTGTGTCGACGAAGGCCGCGCCGCGCATCGCCAACCTGATGGTGTCCAACCCCTTCGGCTTCGAAGGCCAGCAATACCTGATGGGCGCCGCCGTCGAGCTGGCGCTGCCGCTGTCGGTGCTGGCGGCCGGCTACAAACTCAACGTCACCGCAGTCACCGTGCACGATCAACTGCAGATCGGCTTCCTGGCCATGCCGCAGGCCGTGCCCGACATCGACAAGCTGGCGCGCGCCACCGAACGTGCCTTCGAAGAGATGAAGGCCGCGCTCGGGCCGGCGGTGCCGGCGCGCGCCACCACCTCGCAGCCATCGCGTGTGCCCGTGAAGAAGCCGGCCCCACGCAAGCCAGCGGTTGCGCGCAAGCCACCCGCCAAGTCCGCGAAGCCGGCCCGCAGACCGCGCGTTGCGGTCTGATTCCAATGACCCGTTGCACAAGAGCACCACTGAAGGAGACCTCCCAATGAAGAAGCCCCCGTTGCTGATCACGACGCTGCTTAGCGCAGCGCTGCTGGCAGCTGTGCCCGCCATGGCCCAGACGGCAAGTCCGAATGGCGCCCCGAAGGCCGCGACGCCGACCACGGAACGCGCCAACCAGGCGGTGCGCCAGGCCATGGCGATGAACGACAAGCAGGACAACGAGGACGCCACGCGCGGCAAGCTGGCCGAGCTGAGCGACCCGCTGGTGAAGGCCGCCGACGGCCGCACCGTCTGGGATACGAAGCGCTACGACTTCGTCAAGGGCAGTGCGCCGTCCAGCGTCAACCCGAGCCTGTGGCGACAACAGACGCTGAACACGGCGGCCGGCCTGTTCAAGGTGGCCGACGGCATCTACCAGATCCGCGGCTACGACATCGCCAACATGACGCTGATCGAAGGCAGCACGGGCTGGATCGTGATCGACACGATGCTGTCGGCCGAAATTGCCAAGGCCGGACTGCAGCTGGCCATGTCGCACCTGAAGAGCACCAAGCCGGTGGTGGCGGTGATCTACACCCACAGCCACATCGATCACTTCGGCGGCGCGCGTGGCGTCATCGACGAAGCCGATGTGCGCTCGGGAAAGGTCAAGGTGATTGCGCCGGAAGGCTTCATGGACAACGCAGTCGCCGAGAACGTGCTTGCCGGCAACGCCATGACGCGACGTGCCAACTACATGTACGGCGCCGCACTGCCGGCCGGAGACAAGCAGTCGATCGGCACCGGCCTCGGCCTGGCCTTGAGCAACGGCACGGCAGGGCTGATTCCACCGACGCAGATCATCAAGAAGACCGGCGAGGAGCTGACCATCGACGGCGTGCGCATCCAGTTCCAGATGGCGCAGAACACCGAGGCGCCGTCGGAAATGATGTTCTATTTTCCGGACAAGAAGGCGCTGTGCCTGTCGGAAGTGGCAACCAAGGTGATGCACAACATCTACACCATTCGCGGCGCCAAGGTGCGTGACTCGCTGGGCTGGAGCAAGTACATCAATGAGACGCTGGATCTCTATCCGGACGCCGAAGTGGCCTTCGCCAGCCACCATTGGCCGACCTGGGGCAAGGACAATATCCGCAGCTACCTGGCGAACCAGCGCGACACCTACCGCTTCTTGCATGACCGTGCGCTGAACCTGGCCAACCGTGGCCAAACCATGAAGGAGCTCGGCAACGCGAGCTTCTTCCCCAAAGGTTTGACCGCGGACGCCAGCTCGCATGGCTACTACGGCACCCTGAGCCACAACCTGCGCGCGGTCTACAACTTCTACCTCGGCTTCTACGATGGCAACCCGGCAACGCTCGACCCGATGACCCAGGTCGAATCAGCCAAGCGATATGTGTCAGCCATGGGTGGCGACGCGGCGGTGACAGCGATCGGGCGCAAGGCGGTCGCCGACGGCGACTATCGGTGGGCCGTCGAACTGCTGAACCACGCAGTCTTCGCCAACTCGGACAACGCCGAGGCGCGTGGGCTGCAGGCCGATGCACTCGAGCAACTGGGCTACCAGGCGGAATCGGCGACCTGGCGCAATGCCTATCTGATGGGAGCACTCGAACTGCGTGCCGGGCCGCAGAAGATCTCGCAGAGCACGTCCGGCCCCGACGTCGTGCGCGGCATGACCAACGAGCTGCTGTGGGATTACGTCGCGCTGCGCCTGGACCACCAGAAGACCGACGGTTTGAAGGCCAACATCAGCGTGGAATTCACTGATGTCAAAGAGGTCTGGGCGCTGGAACTGTCGAACTCGGTGCTGAACAGCACCAAGGGTCGCGTGCTGAAGAACCCTGACCTGAAGGTGACGATGACCCGCCCCGCCCTCTTGGCGATGGTGGTGCAGGGCAAGAAGTTGCGCGAGCTGGCGCAGGCTGGCATGGTCAAGATCGAAGGCGACCCGACGGGCGCGATCGAGAACAACGTCTTGACCTTCGAACCCCTCTTCCCGATCGTGGCGCCATGAGCGAGGCTCGACACCGGCCACGACCACTCGGCGTGGCGGCGGCGGCGGCGCCGTTGAACTGCCCCAACCCAAGGAGACCGACGTGACAAACCGACATTGGCAAGCCAGCTACGGCAGCATCCCCAAGGAGATCGACCCCGACGCGCAGCGCTCGGTGGTGGCGATGATGGAACAGGCGATGACACGCTTCGCCGACAACCCCGCCTTCCGCTGCGCCGGCCAGATGCTCACCTATGCCCAGGTGGACAAGCTGTCGCGCGACTTCGCCGCCTATCTGCAGGTCAAGCTCGGCGTGAAGAAGGGCGATCGCATCGCCGTGATGTCGCCCAACCTGCTGGCCTTCCCGATCGCCTTCCTGGGCATCGCGCGTGCCGGCGCGGCGCAGGTCAACGTCAACCCGCTGTACACACCGCGCGAGCTCGAGCACCAGCTCAACGACGCCGGGGCCGAGATCATCCTTGTCTACAGCGGCGTGTCGGCCACGGTGGCCGAGGTGAAGGCGAAGGCCAAGCTGAAGACGATCATCACCACTGGCGTGGGTGATGGCAGCGGGGTGATGATCCCCAGCCCGCCAGTGGATGCGCGGCTGGCCGGCAGCACGACGCTGGCGCAGGCGTTGGAGGAAGGCGCCAAGCTGCCCTTCACGCCGGTTGAACTCAACGGCGACGACCTGCTGTTCCTGCAGTACACCGGCGGCACCACCGGCTTGTCGAAGGGCGCGGCGCTGTCGCACCGCAACCTGGTGGCCAACGTCGAGCAGTTCAAGGCCTTCATGCCCGATGCGCTGCACCCCGGCGCGGAGGTCATCGTCACCGCCATTCCGCTGTATCACATCTTCGCGCTGATGGTGAACTTCATCAGCTACTTCTCGGTGGGTGCCGACAACTGGCTGGTGCCGAACCCGCGCGACTTCGAGTCCTTCATCGAGACCATCAAGAAGGCCCGCCCGAGCATCTTCATGGGCGTGAACACGCTCTATGCCGGGCTGGTGGCGCACCCCAAGAGCAAAGAGATCGACTGGTCCAACCTGCGCCTGGCCGGCGGCGGCGGCGCCGCGGTCATCGGCGCGGTGTCGGACAAGTGGCTGGCCATGACCGGCACCTTCATCCGCGAAGGCTACGGCCTGTCGGAGACCAGCCCGGTGCTGAGCTTCAACCCGGCCGCGGTGCAAGGCTTCACCGGCACCACCGGCCTGCCGCTGCCTTCGACCGACATCAAGCTGCTCGACGAAGAGGGCCGCGAGGTGGCCATCGGCGAGCGTGGCGAGATCTGCGCCAAGGGCCCGCAGGTGATGAGCGGCTACTGGCAGCAGCCCGAAGCCAATGCCAGCGCCTTCACCGCCGACGGCTACTTCCGCACCGGCGACATCGGCGTGTTCGACGACAAGGGCTTCCTGAAGATCGTCGATCGCAAGAAGGACATGATCATCGTCTCGGGTTTCAACGTCTTCCCCAACGAGATCGAGGAAGTCGCCACCGGCTGCCCGGGCGTGGTCGAATGTGCCTGCGTCGGAGTTCCGGACGAGAAGTCGGGCGAGGCCGTCAAGCTGTTTGTCGTCAAGGCCGCTGGCGCCACGCTGAGCGAGGCTGACGTGATTGCGTTCTGCCGCAAGGAACTCACCGGCTACAAGGTGCCGAAGATCGTGCGTTTCGCCGAGACGCTGCCCAAGTCCACCGTCGGCAAGATCCTGCGACGCGAACTGCGCGACGCGACATGAGCGTCAGCGCGACCCTTGAACAGGAGGGCAAGACCATGGATCCGATCATCCAACGCATGCAGGATGTGTTCGAGCGCCAGCGCCAGGCGTTCCTGTTGCACCCCTTCCCCACGCTGGCCGAGCGCAAGGCCAAGCTGACGACGCTGCGCTCGCTGCTGCAGCGCTATCAGGACCAGATCGTCGCGGCGGTGAGCGCAGATTTCGGCGGCCGCGCGCCGGCCGAGACCAAGCTCGCCGAGGTGCTGGGCCCGGTGTTCGAGATCAACCATGCACTGCATGCGCTGCGCGGCTGGATGAAGCCGCGCAAGCGTTTCACCGAACTGCTCTTCCTGGGCAACAGCGTGCGTGTCAACTACCAACCCAAAGGCGTGGTCGGCGTCATCGGCGCGTGGAACTTTCCGCTGTACCTGTCGGTGGGCCCGCTGGTCGCGGCGCTGGCCGCAGGCAACCGCGTGATGATCAAGATGTCGGAGCTGTCGCCGCGCTCGACCGAGTTGCTGGCGAAGATGCTGGCCGAAGGATTTGACGAAGACGAGGTCGCGGTCTTCGGCGGCGAGGTGGCGCAGGCGCAGGCCTTCTCGCACCTGCCCTTCAACCACATCGTCTTCACCGGCTCGCCGGCGGTGGGCCACCACATCATGCGCGCAGCGTCGCAGAACCTGACGCCGGTGACGCTTGAGCTCGGCGGCAAGTCGCCGGCGCTGGTGTCAGGCGCGCAGCCGATGGCCGCGGCCGCCGAGCGCATCGCCCACGGCAAGGCCTTCAACAGCGGCCAGATCTGCGTCTCGCCCGACTACGCGCTGGTGCCGCGCAACCAGGTCGATGAATTCGCCGCCGCCGTGCAGGCGGCGTTTCGCAAGTTCTACCCCACGGTGCAGGGCAACCACGAATACACCAGCATGACCTGCGAGCCGCACGCGCAGCGCATCCGCGACCTGCTGGCCGAGGCCACGGCAAAGGGTGCCAAGGTCATGGCCTGCGGCGACAGCGGCCCGGGCCGACGCATTCCGCTGCATGTGATCACGGGCGTCACCGAGGACATGCGCATTGCCAAAGAGGAGCTGTTCGGGCCGATCCTGCCGGTGATCCCCTACGACACCGTCGACCAGGCCATCGCCTACATCACGGCACGGCCGCGGCCGTTGGCGATGTACCCCTTCGGCTTCAGCGGCGCCGAGCTCGACAAGCTTTTGACCCAGACGCATTCGGGCGGAGTTTCGATCGACGACTGGGGCTGGCATGTGTTCAACCACGACCTGCCCTTCGGCGGCATCGGCAACTCTGGGATGGGCACTTACCACGGCGAAGAGGGTTTTCGCGAGCTGTCGCATGCCAAGGGCACCTTCAAGCGCTTGCGCTGGTTCCCGATGGGCTTGTTCTATCCGCCCTATGGCAACCTGGTGCAGCGGCTGGTGTTCAAGTTCTATCTCGGGCATGCCGATCCGTCGCTGGCCGCAGCCGCAGGCGGCACACCGTCGGTGCGCGCACCGCTGCACTGAAACCCCCGGCGCACGCGGCCCGCGCCGCGCTGCGCTGTCACCCCACCGGAGCGAACCATCATGTCCAAGCACAGCACACCCGCACGACCGCGCCGCTCGTTCCTCAAACTCGGCGCGGTGGCGCTGGCCGTCATCGGCGCGGGCGGCTGGTTCGCCAGCTACCTTACCGACAAGGGCGCGCGCACCCTGCTCGGCAGCAGCGCGGCGCTGGATGCGCAGGCGCAGACCATGCTGGCCAAACTGGCCGATGCCATCCTCGATGGAGCGCTGCCCACCGAGGCCGCAGCGCGTGCCAAGGCCATCGCCAAGGTGGTGGGCACCGCCGACCAGGCCGTCGGCACATTGCCGCCACACATGGTGAAGGAGGTGCAGGACCTGTTTGCCCTGCTCGGCCTGGCGCCGGCGCGCGCGTTGCTCATCGGCCAGTGGACCGGCTGGGCCGACGCCACGCGCGAGGATGTGGCGCGCATGCTCACGGGGCTGCGCCACTCGTCCGTGGATCTGCGCCGCGTGGTCTACATGAGCCTGCGCGACATGGTCGCGGGCAGCTACTACTCCAGCCCCGACACCTGGGAACAGGTGGGCTACCCCGGCCCGATGATCCATGGCCCGGGCGCCGAAGTCTGATCTGGAAGGACGACAGACCATGAGCACACGCACCACCTACAACGGCTCCATGCTCGACAAGGACCTGGTCCTTGACGCCGACGTGGTCATCGTCGGCACGGGGGCCGGCGGCGGCTACACGGCCGAGATCCTCACCGACGCCGGCCTGAAAGTCGTGATGATCGAAAAGGGCGGCCACTACACCGCCAAGACCTTCTCGCAGAACGAGGCCGAAGCGTTCCCCATGCTCTACATGGACGGCGGCCAGCAGCGCACCAAGGACAAGGGCTTCGTCGTGCTGCAAGGGCGCTCGGTCGGTGGCGGCACCACCGTCAACTGGACCACCAGCTTCCGCACGCCGGACCTCACGCTCAAACATTGGGTCGATGCCTACGGCGTGAAGAGCTTTGCGCCCGAGGCCATGGCGCCGCATTTCGACACGGTGGAAAAGCGCCTGGACATCCACACCTGGGAAATGCTGCCGCCCAACGCCAACAACCAGGCCGTGGCCCGCGGCTGCGAAAAGCTGGGCTACAAATGGCACCTGACCAAGCGCAACGTCAACGGCTGCGCCAATTCCGGCCTGTGCGGCCTGGGCTGCCCCATCAACGCCAAGAAGGGCATGCTGGTGACCACCATCCCCAGCGCGCTCGACAAGGGCGCGGTGCTGGTGTCGTGTGCCGAAGTCACGCAGATCGTGCATGACGGCAAGCGCACCACCGCGGTCGAAGCGCTGGCGATGGACAAGTTCGGCAACACGCCCACAGGGCGCAGGATCCGCATCAACGCCAAACACGTGGTGGTGTCGGCCGGGGCCATCCGCTCGCCCGCGCTGCTGATGCGCTCGAAGGTGCCCGACCCGTCGGGCCAGACCGGCAACCGCACCTTCTTGCACCCGGTGTCGGCCAGCCTGGCGAAGATGCCCGACGAGGTGGCGGGTTTCCGCGGCGCACCGCAGAGTGTGTACTCCGACCAATTCTGGCTGCCCGAGGGCAAGCTCTTCGGTGCCGCACGCCTGGGCTACAAGATCGAGGTCACCCCCGTGTTCCCGGTGTTCGTGGCCGCGCTGGTGGACAAGACCTTCGGCCCCGACAGCGCCGCGCTGATGAAGCAGTTGCCCTTCCTGCAGACCACCATCGCGCTGCATCGTGACGGCTACAACGCCCACGAAAAATGCGGCACGGTCGAGGTCTCGGGCGACACCGGCGTCACGCTCGACTATCCGATCGACGACTACCTGAACCACAGCCTGGTCAAGAGCATGCTCGAAATCATGGAGATCCAGTTCGCGGCCGGCGCCGAGTTCGTGATCCCGATGCACATCGAGGGCCGCCCGCTGAAGAGCCTGGCCGAGGCCAAGGCGTGGATGGGCAGCACGCCGATGGGCCTGCTGCGTGTGCTGGCCGGCGCGGCGCATGTGATGGGCGGCTGCGCGATGGGTGGCGATGCCAAGAGGTCGGTGGTCGATGAATGGGGCCGGCACCGCGCGCTCGACAACCTGTCGGTGATCGACGGCTCGGTGTTCCCCACCTCGCTGGGCGTGAACCCGCAGGAGACCATCTACGCCATCGCGGCGAAGAACGCGACTGCGCTGGCCAAGACACTGACCTGACGAGACCGGCGTTGCGTGCGGGAGCCCGTGTCGACGGCGTCGTAGGCCGCCCGCGGCCGCGAACCGGCATCAGCCGATGTAGGTGCGGTTCTTGTGGGTCTGGCTGACCCTCTGTAAGTACGTGCCCGGGCGCAAGAGCGATGTGCAGGACTGCCAGTGGCTGCAGCACTTGATGAGCCAGGGCTACCTGCGCGTGGCGTTTCGTCCCGGCGACAAGGTCTGCGTGGTACTGGCAGTCGCGCGGCGCGTGATCATGCGCCTGCGCCGCGCACCGGCGCGGGCCGGGATCGGGTGGCAGATCGACGGCCAGTTAGTGCGTCGCTTCGACTTGCTGCCACGCGCCGCCGGGGCGGTAGCGCGAGACCGTCGTCCCCGCGGGCTCGATGTGGAACAGGAAGAGCCACTCGTTGTCGATGAGCTGCTTGACGACCGCATGATTGCCGATGATGTTGTCGATCTCCTGGCGCGGCGCCTCGATGAACACCGACAAGCGCAACGGCGTGTGCACGAAGTGCTCGCCGTCGTGGATCGACTGCATCGGCAGGCCGATGCGCAGGTCGCCGCCATTGCCCTCGAACACGCCGACATTGCCGCCGACCACGTTGTGCAGCACCTTGTCGCCGCTGCCGTAGAGCTTGTTGTCCACCGTGGAGGCGTAGTACTGCAGGTTGATCCAGTTAGTCACCACCATTGGCGCAGTCATGATCAGCTCCAGCACCTTGAAGCCGGGATCACGCTCCCACCGGTAGTCGTGCAGGAAGCTGCGGCCGCCGAGGTTCATGTGCCGGGTGCGGCTGCGCGGTGCGACGACGAAGGCGGCACAGCCGGCCAGGCCCCACTCCGGCCGCACCTGTGCCCAGTCGCTGGTGCGCGCCTTGATGGACTCATGCAGCGCGGCGGGCGAGTCAGCCTGGCTTGCAAGACCCAGCAATGCGGCACGTTCGGCGCGCGTGCGCTTGCCGGCCTCGGCGAGCCAGCCGCGCAACTCGTCCAGATCTTTCTTGTGGCTGGCGGGCAGCAGGTCGGTGTCGTAGAGCAGCATCTCGTCGATGGTGGTGTTGTGCAGGCCGCCGACGAAGACCGTGCTCTCGGGCACGTCCAGCCCGCGCTGCTTCAGGCCCTGGCGTACGGCGCGGTCGTTCAGCAGCGCGGCGAGCGCGCGCGCATTCACCTCACCCGTCTGCCCGCCGCAGGCGCCGCAGTCCAGCCCCGCGGCATGCGGGTTGTTGGCGCTGGTGCTGCCGTGCCCGGCGAGCAGGATCACGCGCGCGTAGCCAGTGGAAAGGCCCATCGCGCCCAGCGCCGCGGCCGCCATGTTGACGCGCGCGTCCACGTCCGGCCCGCTGCCCGTCGGGAGCCGCGGGCGCAGCGTGGCGCGGTCGGCCACGGGCAGCCCCGTCAGTGCCACGGGCGCGGGATTGCTCTGGCCGCCGAGACGGCTCTTGAGCAGCTTGGCGGCATAGAGCAGCCCGCAGGCTTCCACGAAGGAGAAGGTGGAACCCGCTCCGCCGCGGAAGGTCTGCCATTGCTGGCGCATCAGCAGGTCCTTCTTGCGGCGCTGGGCCAGCGCTGCGGTGAGTGAGGGCGTATCGCATTCGTCGGTGACGCACAGCCTCGGATGGAGCAGGCCGGGCAACTGCGGCCGCACCATCTCGCTGCCGAGCGGCCGGTATTCGATGAACAGCGCGAAGAAGCCGGCGAAGCCGAGCGTCTGGACTCTGTCCGTGCTGCTCGCTTCCAACGCACGGCGGTAGATCTCGGAGCGCACGTCGATGCAGAACACGGCCTGCACGGCCGGCGTCGTCTCCACGGCACCGGGCTTCGGAGCCCCCGCCATCAACTGCTTCGCCACCGGCGCCTGGTAGGCACGCTCGAGCGCCAGATGCCAGAGCCAGTCGCGGCTCTGCGCGGCCTGCGCGCGGGAGACCGCACCTTCGGCCCCACGCCAGGCCGAAGCCAGCCCAGCGGCCACGCCGACTTCCGGGTGCCCCTCGTGCAGCAGCCACTCCCAGGCCAGGCAAATCGCCAGCATGTGCACGATGTGGTCGTCATCGCGCCCCGCCAGCCGCGCCTGCCAGCGCTGGTAGGCGCACCACGACGACCAGCCGTTGATGCTGATCAGCAGCGCGGTGAAGTATGCTTCGCGCCCCTCTTGCGGGATGCGCAGCGCGGGCACGGCGGCGTCGATCAGCGCGATCGGGTCTGAGGGCAGCGCGCGCAGCCGCTGGCTGAAGCCGTGGTAACCCATCAGCATCGACGGGCCGAAGTCGTGCTCCGACTGCCGGCGCCAGCTGGCATACAGGCCGCCGCTGTGGTCCGGGCCCCAGGCGGCCTGGCCCTGGTCGAAGTAGGCGGCCGTGCCCTGGCTGACGTGATGCGTGACGTAGTCGCGCCAGGCCATGTGGTGGTGGGTGTCGCGCTGGGCATCGACCAGATCCGTCGCCAGCGGCAGGCGCCCCGGAAAGCTCGGCCTCGCGTTCAGGCTCGCCACCAGTTCTTCCACCGTGCAGTGGGCTGCGCTGGCCTCGATCGCCTCCCTCAGGTGCACCTGGGTGATGCGGCCCGCTTGCCAGTGCTTGCGGTACCAGCTTCTCGGCATCAGCATCGGGCTGCCCGCCAGCGCGGCCAGGTTGGCGGCGGCGGCCGTGATCGGCCGCTCCAGGTGGCCCCAGTAGGGGTTGACCGCGATGAAGCGATCCAGCGGCCAGGTGGGTGCGATACGGGCGCACGCGGCGTCGATCACGGGTCTGAGGGCGGAGGCTGTCGCCCGGGTCGAGAGTTCGGTCACGGCGTTCATCACAGGGCTCCAGGTGTACGGGCTTCGGGAAGGATAGGTTGCGCTGCGGCCGGCTTGGCCGGCAGCCGAGCGGGCCACACGCGGAAGGTCAGGCGCGTGAAGACTTCATCCAGGTACAGGCCGGCGAACAGCCACGGGTAGAGCTTGCGCGACAGTGCCCCTTGCGGCCGGGCGCGTACCGCCCCCTGCACGACGAACAGCAGCACGAAGCAGCCGATCACCCAGGCCACCAGGCCCATGTTCGCGGCCTCGGGCGCGCCCAGCCACTGCTTGAACAGCAGGTGCAGGCCGAAGTAGACGAGCGCGACGGCAAAAGCCCCGGCGACGCCCGCGAGGATCCACGCGCCGCCGGCGCGCGGCAGCGGCCCGGCGAGCAGCGGCACCAGGGCCAGCGCGAGGATCGCGCTCACCGCCCACAACGCGGGCGCTTCGCCCGGGCGGATGCCCCAGGCGAGCGCCGCCGCGGCGACGATGCCAACGCCCACGACGGCGCTGGTGAACCAGGCCAAGCCGCTCAGCGGCGGCAGCTGCGGAGTCATCTGCTGCAGCCGGTTCTGCTCCACGGCCGTACCGGCGGTGAGGAATGCATGCGCCTTGTACAGCGAATGGGCGACGATATGCAGCAGCGCAAGGTCGTAAAGGCCCAGGCCGCATTGCATGAGCATGAAGCCCATCTGCGCGCAGGTGGACCAGGCCAGCGACACCTTGATGCTGATGCGCGTCATCATGGTGGCTGCGGCGACGACGGCAGTGATGCCGCCGACCCCGACCAGTAGCGCCTGTGCTGCCGGCACGTCGGCGACCAGGGTGCCCAGGCGGATGAGCAAGAAGCCGCCGAGGTTGACGATGCCGGCATGCAGCAGCGCCGAGACCGGCGTGGGCGCCTCCATCACCTGGATCAGCCAGCCGTGCACCGGCAGTTGCGCGCACTTGAGCAGCGCCGCGATCACGAACAGCACGGCGGCCCACTGCAGCCCGGCGGTGTACTCGGGCAGCGCGCGGGCGGCAGCGATCGCCTGGTCGATCTCGAGCGTGCCGAGCTGCGAGGCGACGAGTGCGATGGCGCCCAGCATGCACACGTCGGCCAGGCGGCTGGCGAGGAACTTCTTGTGTGCGGCGATGAGCGCTTGCGGCCGCTCATCGAAGAAGGTCAGCAGGGCATGCAGTGTCAGGCTGGTAGCGATCCAGGCGAACACGAGCAGCAGCAGGTTGTTGGCCAGCACCAGCAGCGTCACCGCGGCCAGGCACAGCATCAGGCTGCGGATGTAGCGCGGCTGGCCGCGCTGCCCGCCCAGATACGACTGCGAATAGCCGACGATGACCCAGCCGATGAAGCACACCAGCAACAGCATGATGTGGGCCGGCGCATCGCTGCGCAGGCTGAAAAGCACGCCCGCGTCGACGCCGGCCAGAGCCGGCCCACGCCAGACGCCGGCGCCGCCGGCCATCAGCCAGGCGAGCGAGACGATCGCCGCGGCGAGCGCCAGGCCCGCGCCGAAGCGCGCCCAGCGCCATGCGGATTCCGACGAAGCGCAGATCAGCGCGGGCACCGCGAAGAGTGTGAACAACAGCGGCACTGCGCACAGCAATGCGGCGCGCAGCGGCGGCAGGTCGGCAAGCATCGTCTCCATGAGCGGGGTCCTCGGCGATGGTTGAGTGTTGCTGCACTGTGCCAATGGATGGGGTCTTAGTAAAATTCATTAATATCAATAAATCGTTTGACTAAAGAGAACGAAACGGTGCAAGGGGGGTCGCCGATGCCGTGGTCCGGCTCGGCGCCCGGCGTCACGTAGAGCCGGCGCCATGGTCGCGACGCGCGACCGAGCGGAGTCGATCGGCGTTCCCGGGATCAGCTCGCGCACATCGCCTGTACAAGGTCGTGGTCGAAGCGCCACCCCGACTAGACTCAAGCCACCGCGCCCAGCGCCGCAGCCCCGCGGGGCAGCCAGCGCAAGGCCAGGGCGTCTGTGCATGCGTGGTGCCCGCAGGTGCGGGCAGGCGCCGCCTTCAGCCGGGCAGGGCGCCCAGCACCTCGGCCTCGGACTGGCGCAGCAGCGCCTTCAGCAATGGCTGTTCGAAGCGCCGCTCCATCGAGATGGCGAAGAAGCTTTCGTGCAGGTCGGGCACCACGGCGTACTCCACCAGCAAGCCGCTACGCAGCTCGTCCTGCACCACCACGGTGGGCAGCAACGCCACGCTGTCGGAATCGCGCGCCAACAGGCGCAGCAGCGCCATGTCGTCGACCTCGGCGCGCAGCCGATAGCGGATGCCGCGCTGCTCGCACATCAGGTCGAAACCGGCGCGGATGTCGTTGTCGCGCCCCGGCAGCAGCAGCGGCACCTCGGCCAGCTCTTCGGGGAAACGGAAGGCGCGGCGTTTCGGTCGCGGCCGGCCCACCAGGCTCACCGGCTGGCGGGCGATGCGCCGGCAACGCCAAGGGTCCTCGGCGGTGGCATGCACGCGACGGTTCGACAGGATCAGGTCCAGGGTGTGCACGCGCAGCCGTGCCAGCAGGTCGGCCAGGCTTCCCGATTGCAGCACCAGCTCCACGTCGGCGCGCTGCAGCAGCGGGCGCATGAAGTTCTCCTGGAAGTTGCGCGACAGCGTGGCCACTGCGCCGATGCGCAGTACCTGCCGGGCCTCGCGCCGGCCCTCGCGCAGCAGGGCCGTGAGCTCGTTGCCGGCGGTGAAGATCGACTCGGCATAACCCAGTGCCAACTGGCCGGCCTCGGTCAGCTTGAGCGTGCGCCCGACACGGTCGAACAGCGGCTGGCCAAGTTGCTCCTCCAGTTGCTTGATCTGGGTGGACAGCGCCGATTGCGACACATGCAAGCGCGCGGCCGCGCGTGTGAGGTTGCCCTCCTTGGCCACGGCCCAGAAGTAGTGCAGGTGGTGGAAGTTCAGTCGGGCCATGCGCTTTGACTACTGCGGGCAAGGGCCGCATTGTCCCGGCAGGGCTGCCGGGTCAGCGCCAGCAGCCGCTCGCAACAGGTGCGTGTTGCGGTCGGCAGGCGCTTCGGCGTGCCGTGCAGCGCGCACCCAGGCGCACGACACGCCCGGCTGCTCGAGCTGAAGTTTGGTGGCCGCGCGCGAGATCGACCCACCACGCGCCACGGCCTCGAAGCCGTGCAACTGTCGCAGCGTGATGTGCATGGCATCGGGTGGCGGGGGTCGGGCCCGGTGGCTGGGCAACAAGCGGCAGGTGGCGTGCAGCGAGTCCTGTTCCGATTTTCGAGGATCCATGACGCAACTCTGGTCTACGACCATGCCGTGGCACGTTGGCGAATCAGCCAGGCGAGCGTGACGCAGGCTGTCCTTCACGGTCGGCTTCGGTGAGCCCCACAGCTTGCTTGACCACAGTCACCGGCAGCCTCGAACCCTGCAGGACGCCCTGCGACACCGACCCCAGCAGTGCACTGCGCAGCGTGCCCAGCCCTCTGGCACCCATGATGATCGCGTCGCAACCGTGTTGTTCCGCCATCTCGATCAAGGCCGAGGCCGGCGCACCGGAGCCGATCTCGCGATCGAACGCAACGCCGGCGGCGTCGAACAGCGCCTCTGCGGCGCGAGGACCATTTCGTAGAGATAGGTCGGATCCTGCACCGTGGCGAGCAGGAAGGTCGCGTTCAGACCCTCTTGCCGCAAGCGCAGCGCGTAACGCACGGCATCCAGCGCGCGTTCCGAGCCGTCCACAGGCACGAGGATCTTCACCGGCCGACTGCGCCGAAGCAGCAGCGCATGAAGAACCGTGGTGCGGGACGGGGTCTGAACATCGGGTCATGCATGGTCGCCCCCTTGCGTGGGCGCGATTGTGGCGGATCAACAGCAGGGGCGCACTGCACCGGGCGGCCACACGGGTCGCGACGGAGCCGAGCAGCAGGGTGGACAGGGCCCCGTGTCCGTGCGATCCCATCACGAGCAGATCGTCCCCGCGCCGCGCCACGTCGGCAGCGATGGCGTCGCCGGCGTTCTTGCCGATGACTCGAACCGGCTCCACGGCGACGCCCGCCGCAACAAACAGGCGCAGTGCCGGTGCAAAGGCCTGCTCGAACGCTGCCTTCGAAGTCGCGCTCTGGGCCGCGTGCAGCAAACGGAACTGGGGCGCGCTGCCGAACAGCGCTCGATGGGCAAGCACGAAGCGCACGGCAGCCAGACCGAACTTGCTGCCATCGACGGCGATGGCCACGCGCAACGAATCGGACGGGGGCACGCAGCCCTCACGCACCACCAGCAACGGCTTGGTGCAGGCGGCCAGCACCGCCTGGGTCACCGAGCCGAAGAGCAAGCCCTTGAATGCGGTGTGCCCATGCGAGCCCATCACGACCAAGTCGGCACGGCTGCGCGCCGCCATCGCGCCGACGGTGGCGCCTGGGCTGCCGACGACATAGCGCGCGCGCGCCTGGATCCCGGCGCGTGCCAACCGGGCCAGAGCAGGCTTGATCACGGCGTCGGCCTCGGCGCGGTGGTAGGTCGTGACCAATTCCTTGCCTGCGGCACGTGCGGCGCGCAGTGGGATGGGAAATTGAACGTTCAGGAGTCGGACGTCGGGGTCGACCCCGGTGAGCGACGCCCGCGACGCGACGAACTCGAGCGCCGCCGCGCTGGGGCGGCTGCCATCGACAGGGACCAGGATTTGCATCGTCACTTCTCCCGGATGAGCAGCAGGGGCTTGTCGCATCGTGCGGCTACGCGCATCGCGACCGAGCCCAGCACCAACGAATCGAAAGCGCCGCGGCCGTGCGAGCCCATGACGAGCACATCGATCCGCCGTCTCCTGGCATGGGCCACGATTGCATCGCCCGGGTCGTCGCCAAGCAGGCGCACGGTTTGCGGCTCCAGGCCGGCCTGGGTGAAGAGCTTGCGCACGGGCGCGACGATCTTGTCGATGGCAGCTGCATCTGCCCCGCCATCGCCGACGCTCTCGGCAATCGGGATCTGGCGGTGGGCGTTCCTGGGCAGCGGCGCTAGGGCGTCATCGCGCGCAGCCTTGCGTGCGGACGTGCCCAGGACATGGATGAGCTGGAACCGCGGTGCGGCGCCGAACAATTCACGGTGCTTCAGCACCCAGCGTGCCGCAGCCAGGCCGAAGGGGCTGCCGTCCACGGCGATGCCGACCCGCAGCGTGTCCCTCTTCGGCGGCGTGCCGCTGCGCAGGACCAGCAGCGGCTTGGTGCAACTGGCCAACACCGCGCTGGTCATCGACCCGAAGAGCAGGCCCTTGAGCGCGGAGTGTCCGCGCGAGCCCATCACGATGAGATCACAGCGGCTGCGCACGGCAATGCCCGACACGCAGGACAACTGGAAGAGTTTTCCCCCAAGCAAGGGTCAAAAAGGGGGCTGTGCTTTCCGCGGGCGCGTCTGGTGGGAATTGTGTCGCTGTCGTGCGCCACCGTGATCGATTGGGCCATGGGTCCTTACCGGAGCACCCGGACTCGGCCAAAAGCGGGTGCTCCCGAACGGCAGGTAGGGCGTCGTCCAGCAGCAAACAAGCTACCGGCGGCCATGCGGTTGTGACGCCGCGTCAGATCAGGACTTCGAGGCCCTTCCTGTCCAAAAGGCTCAAGAGCTTCAGCGACGGTCCGCTGGGTTGCTTGTCGCCGATTTCCCACTGACGGACGGTTGAGAGGCTGGTGTTGAGTACCGTGGCCAACACGGCCTGGCTCAACTTGTGTCGCGCGCGAAGCGCGCGAATCTTCGCGCTTGAATACGTGGGTATCGGCTCCAGACAAAGCGCGTCGTACCTCTGCATCGTTCGCATTTCGATGAAGCCGGCAGCGTGAAGATCGCGCGCTGTCTCATGGACCCCATCAAGAATCCTGCTTCCGGCCTTGGCTCTGGTGGTCATGGCAAATCTCCTTCAATGCATCGCTTCCGACATGCTGGTCGATCTGGCTGGGGCTCAGTCGCAGAAGGTCGGTAGCCAATTGCTGCAGCGCTTCAACTTACTTTTCGGTGACATTGGCGCGTTCGTTCTTCTCGAACCCAAAGACAAAGAACCAACGGCTTGCCCTGTTCGTTGCCAGCAGGGTGCGTGCGCTTGCGCTCTTGCCGCGTCCTGGCATGGCGACTCGCTTCTTGAGAACACCACCACCCATATCCGCGTCGATGAGACCGTTGGACATCTCGGTAACCGCCAAACAAAGTGCCGACTCGGTCAGCTCCGTCTTGCGCATCCATCGCGAGAATTGACGTGTCATGAACACTCGACGCTTAGGCGGACTATATCACTTAGTGTTGTACTTTTGACAAGCTGGCTGACGATGAGCGCCAGCTTTGGGGCGTCCAGACTTCAGGGGTGTGGGTCAGCAAAGGGCCGTTCCTGCCAGCCGAAGAATAGAGCTCGCTGCCCTGAAGCTTTCATCCGAGCCGCTGGTGCAGGCCAGCCGCCGTTCGCCGTCTTCGCTCCCTGCCACATATTCGACGGTGTTCGCAGCTTTACTCGGCACAGGCGAACGGCCCGACTTGTGACCGTCGAGTTGCGCGCCGCAGCATCACGGCTGGGGCCGCGGCATCCAGTTCGACCGCTATGTGGTGGCGGGCGCGCGCAGCTTTGGCGGCACGCTGACTGCGGTGGCCTGGCACGGCTTTGCGCCCGAGGCCGGCCAGAGCTTTGACCTCTTCGACTGGAGCAGCAGCCAGGGCACTTTTGCGGGCTTGGACTTCGCGCAGGCGCACTTGGCCGGTGGGTTGGTGTGGGACACGTCGCGCCTGCATATCGACAGCAGCCTGGCCGTGGCGGCAGTGCCTGAACCCGCGAGCCCGAGCCTGTTGCTGGCCGGGCTGGGTGCGGCGGGCCGGCTGGCGCGGTGCCGGCCGCGTGACTGTGGGGGGCCTGCGCCGGCTGAACGGGTGCAGGCTGGGCTTTGCCAGCGTCAGGCCCTTGGGACCCGACACGGCATGCGATGACGAATTGCGCTGGGCCAGCTTGCCAAGCGTCATGAGGGCGCCGTTGCTTCGAGCGACCCTCCCCGAACGGCTGCGCCCCGCCATGAGCTTGATCTGCGTCAGTTCAAGTCGGGCGCGCCACGCCAATATGCTCAGCCGAACGATGCTCAGGAGCCCACTTGCAAACTCCCAGCCCCCAAGCCCCAGCCAGCGCCTCAGGCGCCGTGGCCGGCGGCTCAGTTTCGTTGGTCCTTGCCGGCAGCGGCGGCAGCGGCGTCATGACGGCCGGCACCATGCTGCTGGACACCGCCGCGCGCGCTGGGCTGTACGGCATGATGGTGCGCAGCAGCGGCCCGCAGATCCGCGGTGGCGAAGCCGCCGGCCTGTTGCGCCTGGCGCGCAGCCCCGTGACAGCGCTGGACGACCACTTCGACCTGCTCCTGGCCATGGACTGGCAGAACGTGAACCGCTTTGCCGACGAGATTCCGCTGCATGCGCGCAGCCTGGTCATTGGTGACAGTGAAGAAGGCGACGTGCCCGAGGTCTTCAGCCGCAGCGGCGCGGTCTGCGTGGCGCTGCCCTTGAAGAAAATGGCCAAGGCCATTCCGGGTTGCTGGGTCAACATGCTGGCGCTGGGCTTGGCCGGTGGCCTGGCCGGGTTGCCACGGGAAGCGCTGGAAGCCGCCTTGCGTGCATCCTGGAAGCGTGCCGAGGCCGGGCTGACTGCCAACCTGGCGGCGTTGAACCAGGGCTTTGCAGAGTCCACCACCCATGCGGGCATGGCCGGCATGGCACGCCTGCACGCAGGCGCGGCGGCCACCGGCAAGCGCTGGCTGATCAGCGGCAACGAAGCGGCGGGCTACGGCGCGGTGCGCGGCGGCATCCGCTTCGTGGCCGCCTATCCCATCACACCGGCCACCGAACTGCTGGAGTGGATGGCCCCGGCGCTGACCAAGGTCGGCGGCAGCCTGCTGCAGGCCGAGGACGAACTGGCCTCGGTCAACATGATCATCGGTGCTTCCTACGGTGGCGTGCCCTCGCTGACGGCCACTGCCGGGCCGGGCCTGGCGCTGATGACCGAAGCCATCGGCCTGGCCGTGTGTGCCGAAGTGCCCATCGTCGTGGTCGACGTCATGCGCGGCGGGCCTTCCACCGGTATCCCTGCCAAGAGCGAGCAAAGCGACCTGTCGATCGCGGTCAGCGGCCTGCACGGCGACGCGCCACGGCTGGTGCTGGCGCCCAGTTCCATTGCCGATTGCCTGGGCACCACGCAGTGGGCGGTGCAGCTGGCCGAGGCGCTGCAGGCGCCGGCCATCGTGCTGTCCGACCAGTTCATGGGCCAGTCGCGCGCCATCATCGACGAGCCGGTGGACACTGGCGTCGTCGCCAAGCGCCTGCGCGTCGACGCGAACACACCCGACTACAAGCGCTACCGCGACACGCCATCGGGCATCTCGCCCATGGCCATCCCCGGCACGGCTGGCGTGGCCTACACCGCCGACGGCCTGGAACACACCGAAGCCGGCATCCCCAGCAGCCAGTCGCATGACCACAAGCTGCAGTTGGCCAAGCGCGAACGTAAGCTGGCGCTCTACGACTACGGGCCCCGCTGGGCCGATGTCGAAGGCGAGGGCGCGGGCGATTTCGCGGTGATCACCTTCGGCTCGGTCACAGGCACGGTGCGTGAAGCCGTGGCGCGTGCCGCGCGCGCCGGCTGCCCGGCCAGGCTGATCAGCCTGCGCCTGCTGGCCCCGGCCCTGCCCGACAGGATGGACGCCGTGCTGGCGGGCGTAAAGCGGGTGCTGGTGGTGGAGCAGAACCACGGCGCCCAGCTCTACCGCTACCTGCGCGCCATGTACGACCTGCCGGGCCGCCCCAGCAGCTTCCACCGACCCGGCCCCTTGCCGCTGCGCCCGGGCGAACTCGCGGCTGCCATCGTCGAATGGCAAGGCGCAGACTCACTTGAAAGGTCACCCGCATGAACGACGTCGTCATCCCAGCGGCCGTGCTCAGCGCGGCCGACTACAAGTCAGGCTACAAGCCGATCTGGTGCCCCGGCTGTGGGGACTTTTCGGTGCTCGGCTCCATCACCAAGGCGCTGGCCCTGGTGCAGGTGCCGCCGCACGAGGCGGCCGTGGTCTCGGGCATCGGCTGCTCTTCGCGCATACCGGCCTACACCACGTGCTTCGGTTTCCATGGTGTGCACGGCCGTGCGCTGGCCGCCGGTACGGGGCTGAAGGTGGCGCGGCCTGACCTCACGGTGCTGGTGACCGGGGGCGACGGCGACGGCTTTTCCATCGGTGGCAACCACTTCATGCATGCCTGCCGGCGCAACGTGAACCTGACCTACATCGTGATGGACAACCACGTCTACGGCATGACCAAGGGCCAGGCCTCGCCCACCACCGAGCCCGACTGGGACAACAAGCTCTCGCCGGGCGGCACCGGCATCCGGTCCTTTCATCCGCTGGCCATTGCGCTGGCGGCGGGTGCCAGCTTCGTGGCGCGCGCTTTTGCAGGCGACCCCCACGGCACGGCACAGATCATCGCCAAGGGCATCCGCCACCCGGGCTTTTCCTTCATCGAGATCCTGAGCCCTTGCGTCACCTTTAGACCCGAGCAGCGCGACTGGCGCAACCAGGTGCATGCATCGGCGCTGGACAGCACGGGCGACCCGGCTGAGGCAGCACGCCGCGTCATGACCGACGACGGCTTCAGCATCGGCGTGCTGTACACAGGCGACAGCCTGCCCTACCAGTCAAAGGCGGGCCACGCCACCCACACCGTGGCCGATCTGGCCGAGGAGTTTTCACTGTGAGCGCCACCCCCCACACCCTGCAGGAATTCATGGCCCGCGCGCTGCTGATGGAACGTGAAGCCGTGGACCGTTACACCGAATTCGCCGACGCGATGGAGGGGCACAACAACCGCGAGGTCGGCGCCATGTTCCGCACCATGGCGGGCTACGAGGGCAAGCACGAAGCGCAGATCCTGGCCCAGATGGGCTGGACCCACGCCACGGTGCCCACGGTCAACGCCACTGACTGGCCCGACTTCGAAGGCCCCGAGACCGTGCCGCTGGAAGACGTGCACTACCTCATGCAGCCGTTCCATGCGCTGCACGTGGCGCTCGCCGCCGAGTTGCGTGCCCAGGCCTTCTTTGCCCAGATCGCCAAGTCCACCACCAACGAAGCCGTGCGCGCGGCCGCGCTGGAAATGAGCCAGGAAGAGCAAGAGCACGCCGAACTCGTGCGCGCCTGGCTGAAGAAGGTGCCCGAGCCCCAGGGCGATTGGGCGCAAGACCCGGATCCGCCGCAGTACACGGACTGAAGGGCGCGTTCACGCAGGCTCTTCTGCCCGAAAGCAGGGATCCACCCGCTGGCTGCGCCATGGGCAGCATCGCGGTCGAGGCTGGCCGCCCGACATCCAGCGCCGGTCAAGCGGGACGGAATCCGCGCCAGGTGATCGAATCCGAAAATGCGCTGACAGGCCCGCAACGGTTTGCGTGACCCAGGCTGTGGCGGGCGCTGGTGGGCCCGGTGCCGGCCAGCGCGCAGACGGGCGCTGCGGGCTCGTCCACCGTCTCTAGCGAGGTGACCACCCAAGTCGTGCCCTGTCGCCCTGGAGAACCGATCGCGACTGCACTGGCTTGGTTGGACGCGCGCGCCGACAGGCTTGCCCGTGCCGCCGGCCACCGGTGCGGCGCACAACGCCCCAGCGCCTGCCGTTGCGCACACCAAAACACCCACGGCGACCGCCCGCCGAAACATCGACAGAGGCCCCGACGCCTGCCGTGAAAGTGCGCGTCACTGCGCTGCCAGGCGACGCCCAGGCAGCCGCCGCCGTGTACTTGTCGCCGCTGGCGCCTTGCCGCTTCCATCGCGGTCGCCCTGGCTACTTCGGTCCTGGCTGTGCAGGCCCAGCACAGCGTCGACACCGCCTTCGCCGCGGGCTCGCTCAAGACCCTGGTCACCGCGCTGAGCGCCGCCGCCTTGGTGGACACGCTGAAAGGCAAG
>DASQFA010000063.1:0-2467 GCA_035633375.1 Rubrivivax sp. | reverse complement strand
GCGCGCTTCGATTGCCGGCTCAGCGTGACAGCAGCATGGCGTCGCCGTAGCTGAAAAAGCGATAACGCGCCTCGACCGCATGCCGGTACAAGGCGCGCGCATGCGCATGGCCGGCGAAGGCGCTGACCAGCATCAGCAGCGTGCTCTTGGGCAGGTGGAAGTTGGTGATCAGCAGGTCCACCACCTTGAACTCGAAGCCGGGGGTGATGAAGATCTCGGTCTCGGCCGCGCCGGCGCGCAGCACGCCGCCCAGCGCGGCGGATTCCAGCGCGCGCAGCGTGGTCGTGCCCACCGCCACGATGCGCCCGCCTGCCGCGCGCGCCGTGCCGATGGCCTGCACCGTGGCCGCGCCCACCTCGAACCATTCGGCATGCATGCGGTGATCGGCGAGGGCCTCGCTGCGCACCGGCTGAAAAGTGCCCGCACCGACATGCAGCGTGATCGCCGCCTGCGCGATGCCGCGCGCCGCCAGCGCGGCCAGCAGCGGCGCGTCGAAATGCAATGCCGCCGTGGGCGCGGCCACCGCGCCCGGGCGCGCGGCGAACACCGTCTGATAGCGTTCCTCGTCTTCGGCCGCATCGGCGTGCGTGATGTACGGCGGCAGCGGCACATGACCATGTGCCTGCAGCAACTCGAAGGGGTCGGCCGGAAAACGCAGCCGGTACAACGCATCTTGCGGCCCGGCGCGGCCCAGCACCTCGGCATCGAAGGCATCGGCAAAGCGCACGCGGCTGCCCGGCTGCGGCGACTTGCTGGCGCGCAGATGCGCCAGCACCTCGAAACCGGGCAGCACACGTTCGACCAGCGCCCGCACGGCGCCGCCGCTGGGCTTTTCGCCGAACAGGCGCGCCTTGATGACGCGCGTGTCGTTGAACACCAGCAGGTCGCCGGCTCGCAACAGCTCGGGCAGCTCGCGAAAGCGGCGGTCTTGCGGCAAGGCGCCGCGGCCGTCCAGCAGGCGCGAACTGCTGCGCTCGGGCGCGGGATGCTGGGCGATCAATTCGCCGGGCAGCGTGAAATCGAAATCGCTGAGGGTGAAGCTTTGCGGGGACATGGCAACTCGTGGCGCGTGCAGCCGGGACAGAGTGCGAAGGCTCGCAAAACGTTCCCTTGTTGGCGGGCGGCAGGCACCTGCCTGTAGAGTAACCCGGCTTGCAACTGGCCGCCGCAGGCCTTGGGGCAAGCCTACAACCCAGCCATGTCCGTTCCCTCCAAGGCCACCCCCAGCGAGCCCAAGCCCAAGGCAGTTTCCGGGCCGGCGCGCGCCATGGAAAAGCTCGGCCTGCGCGACGACATCAGCCTGGCGCTGCACCTGCCGATGCGCTACGAGGACGAGACCCGGATCAGCCCGATCGCGGCACTGCGCGAGGGCCTGGTGGCGCAGGTCGAGGGGGTGGTCAGCGAAAGCCGCATCGAGACGCGGCCGCGTCGGCAACTCGTCGTGCACCTGCACGACGAGGGCGCCGACCTGGTGCTGCGTTTCCTGCACTTCTATCCGTCACAGCAAAAGAGCCTGGCGGTGGGCGCCAGGCTGCGCGCGCGTGGCGAGGTGCGCATCGGTTTCTTCGGCCGCGAGATGGTGCACCCGGCCTTCAAGGTGGTGGATGCCCACAGCCCCTTGCCGACGGCGCTGACGCCGGTGTACCCGAGCAGCGCACAGTTGCCGCAGGCCTATCTGCGCAAGGCCATCGCCTCGGCGCTGGCGCGCGCCCCGTTGGGCGAGGTGCTGCCGCCGCAGCTGCTGCCCGCCGGGCTGCCGCCGCTGCGCGAGGCACTGCAGTTCCTGCACCATCCGCCCTTGCAGACCACCCTGGGCACGCTGCAGGACCGCAGCCACCCCGCCTGGGAGCGCCTGAAGTTCGAGGAACTGCTGGCGCAGCAGTTGGCGCAGGCGCAGGCCAAGCGTGAGCGCCGGCGCCTGCGCGCCCCGGCCCTGCCGGGCCGCCACAGCGGTGGGCTGCATGCCGGCCTGTTGGCGGCGCTGCCCTTTGCATTGACGGCGGCACAACAACGCGTCGGCCAAGAGATCGCCGCCGACCTGGCGCGCGAACAGCCGATGCACCGCCTGCTGCAGGGCGACGTGGGCTCGGGCAAGACCGTGGTCGCGGCGCTGGCCGCGGCCGTGGCCATCGATTCCGGCTGGCAGTGCGCGCTGATGGCGCCGACCGAGATCCTGGCCGAACAGCACTTTCGCAAGCTGGTGCAATGGCTCGAGCCGCTGGGCGTGGGCGTGGCCTGGCTCACCGGCAGCCGCAAGGGCAAGGCGCGCACGGCGATGGTCGAGCGCGTGGCCAGTGAAGAGGCGATGCTCGTGGTGGGCACGCACGCGGTGATCCAGGACGACGTGCGCTTTGCACGCCTGGGCCTGGCCATCATCGACGAGCAGCACCGCTTCGGCGTGCAGCAGCGCCTGGCACTGCGCCGCAAACTCGTCGACAGTGCGGCCGGCGCCGCCGCCCAGGCGCTG
>DASQFA010000062.1:0-1683 GCA_035633375.1 Rubrivivax sp. | reverse complement strand
CCACGTGACGGGCTCACCGCGCGTCAGAACCGCAGACCGTGCAACGCGATCTGCCCCGCCCGCTCCCCGCGGGCCATGTCAGCCATGGCGCCA
The DNA here is from genome assembly GCA_035633375.1 of Rubrivivax sp. Classification (GTDB taxonomy): domain Bacteria; phylum Pseudomonadota; class Gammaproteobacteria; order Burkholderiales; family Burkholderiaceae_C; genus Rubrivivax. The sequence continues at coordinate 1,590 of DASQFA010000062.1, read as the reverse complement.
CCTGGCGCACCCAGAGCCTTGGGGATCAATGGCTCGACCCGATGGACCGACTTGCAGCAGCAAGCGCCATCGAAGCCAATGCCGCGTGCCGCGGCGGCCAGCAGCAAGACCTCGGCACAAGACGGGAGTGGTGTCCCGTGTCCCTCGTAGTTCCCGCAGCGCTCAGGCGTTCGGGACGGACAGAAACACTTACCTGACCTGAACACACCAACGACAACGAGCGGATACCCCGGGGCAACTGACAGACAAGAGGATGAGAACCAGAGACGGCGAATGCGGGATCTGAACTACGAGCTGAAGCAGCTGTGCCGGCGCAACCGCGACGGCAGCTATGCGACCCAACGCGATCGCGAGCGCGTGCTCGACCTGGTGGCAGGCCAGCTTCAAGAACTCGGCTACCGGCACATGGCGGCAGCAAGCCTGAAGCCCAAGCACGTCGAAGGGCTGGTGGAGCGATGGCAGGCGGAGGGTCTGGCGGTCGGCACCATCAAGAACCGGATGGCCGAACTGCGCTGGTGGGCCGAGAAGATCGGCAAACAGAACGTCATCGCGCGCGACAATGACCACTACGGCATCGGTAACCGGCAGTACGTCACCAACGTCAGCAAGGCGCGCGAGCTGTCCAGCACCGAGCTCGGCCGAATCACCGACCCGTACACGGCGATGTCGCTGCGGCTGCAGGCCGCATTCGGTCTGCGGCGAGGCGAGTCGATCAAGATCCGGCCGGAATGGGCCGACCGGGGCGACACGCTCGTGCTGAAGGACACCTGGACCAAAGGAGGCCGCGCCCGCGAGAATCCCGATCCGCAACGACGAGCAGCGCCACGTGCTCGATGAAGCCAAGGCACTGGCCGGCAGGGGCAGCCTTATTCCGGCGGAACGTAGCTACGTCGAGCAACTGCGGCGTTTCGAACACCAGTGCGCAGCGGCAGGCGTGCACCGCATCCACGGGCATCGACACCAGTACGCGCAGGTGCGCTACCGGGAACTCACCGGATGGGCGGCACCGGCAGCCGGTGGCCCGAGGTCCAAGGATCTGACACCCGAACAGCGCGAGACGGACCGGGAAGCTCGGCTCACGATCAGCGCAGAGCTGGGGCATGAGAGGGAGCAGATCACGGCTGTCTACCTTGGCCGGTAGCCGCCGGCCTGGATCACCCGACGCCCAGGATCCAGCCCTCGACACCGGAGTCCGTGCACTCGGGTAGTGGCAGGCGCGTATTCCAGCTCAACTGATCAGTCGTGGTCTGAAGACCTGAGCACCCGCTTTCCGCCACACTGCCGTCATTCGACCAAGCAGGCCGTGCGGCTCCAATGCAGCGAAAGCCGCCGGTCACGTCGGGGCAGTTTCGGAGATCCAGAGCCACAAGAATCGGGTGGCGATTAGCAGTCGCTCGCGGGGCCGGCAAACGCCACACATACGGTCGTTCGGGACTAGACTTCCCCGCATCTCTTTCAGGAAAGACAATGAACCAAGTCCGACGCAGGCGTTTCCTGACTGCCGCGGGCGCCCTGCTCGCCTCGTCGGTCGCCCGCGCGCAGGCGGGGAGGATCTATCGCATCGGCAGCGTCTACCTCGCTGAGTCCTCG
>DASQFA010000061.1:0-3721 GCA_035633375.1 Rubrivivax sp. | reverse complement strand
CTTCTGCGGGGTGCAGCACCAGCACCTTGGCCTGACCGCGCGAGGTGGTCTGCACGATCCAGTCGATGGCTGCGCGCACCTCGTCGATCTTGATCTGCCGGCTGGGCTTCTTGCGGGTCTTGCCGCTGTCGCCGTCGTCGGCCGAGTCCGCACCCCATCCGGCACGTTGCGCCTGCGGCAGCAGCACATGCAGGTCGGGGTGTGACCGCGACTGCACCAGGCGGCAGCTGCCGCATCGGCCACAGGGCCTAGTGGCGGAACCGGCCTCGCACAACCAGGCCTGCGCCAGCGTGAGCATGAACTCCAGCGCACCGGCGCCGTCTGCGGCCTGCACCAGCAGCGCGTGCGTGCGTTGCTGCGCCAGGGCCTGCTGCAGCGGCTCGGCCAACCAGGGCAAGGGCATGCGGCCGTCTTCGCCTACCACCATCGGCGTTGCTCCAGCGCGCGTTCGATCTGCGCCCACACCTGGGCGCGCGCTGCCGACGCGTCCAGACGCACAAAGCGTTCAGGCGCCTGGGCCATGCGTTGCACATACCCGTCCCGCACGCGCGCAAAGAAGTCCTCGTCCTGGCGTTCGAAGCGATCGGGCCAGCGCGCCGCACCGCGCCGTTGCGCCGCCAGGGCCGGCGGCAGATCGAACCAAAGCGTCAGGTCGGGCTGGCGCCCTTGCTGGACCCAGGCTTCGAGCTGTTGCAGCACCGAAAGATCGAATGCCCGGCCTGCACCCTGGTAGGCGAAAGTGGCATCGGTGAAGCGGTCGCATAGCACCGTGGCACCCCGCTCCAGCGCCGGTTCGATGCAGCGCTGCAGATGGTCGCGGCGTGCCGCAAAGACCAGCAGCGATTCGGTCAATGCGTCCATCTGCTGGTGCAGCACCATCTCGCGAAGTTGTTCGGCCAGCGGGCTGCCACCCGGCTCGCGGGTGCGCACCACGTCGTGCCCGACGCTGCGCAGCTTGGTTTCGAGTGCGCCGATGTGGGTGGACTTGCCGGCTCCGTCGATGCCTTCCAAGCTGATGAAACGGCCGGTCATGGCGCAGCGGTGTCGGGCACGTCGAGGCCCTCGTTCCCGGTGTATCCCGACGCCTTCATGGACCGGTCTTGCGCTGGAACTTGTTCACCGCACGATTATGGTCGGCCAGGTTCTCGCTGAAGACGCTGCTGCCGTCGCCGCGAGAGACGAAATACAGCGCCTTGGTCGGCGTGGGTTTCACGACCGCCTGCAACGAAGCCATGCCGGGCATGGCGATCGGTGTGGGCGGCAGGCCGGCCCGGGTATAGGTATTGAATGCCCCGTCGCTGAGCAAGTCGCGCTTGCGCAGATTGCCGTCGAAGGCCTCGCCCAGGCCGTAGATCACGCTGGGGTCGGTCTGCAGTGGCATGCCGATGCGCAGCCGATTCAGGAACACACCTGCCACCAGGCCGGGGTCGTCCTTCGGGCCGGTCTCCTTCTCGACGATGGAGGCCAGGATGAGTGCCTGTTCGGCGCTTTTCAGCGGCGTGTCGCTGGCACGCTGCGCCCAGGTTGCGTCCAGCCGGCGCTGCATGCTGTCGCGCGCGCGGCGCAGCACCACCAGGTCGCTGACGCCGCGGCTGTAGACATAGGTGTCTGGAAAGAAGCGCCCTTCGGCCGGCACGCCAGGCTGGCCCAGCGCCTGCATCAGTTCGACATCGCTCATGCCCTGGCTGAGCGCTTTCAGGTGCGGTGCGCCGGCCAGCGCGGCGCGCATCTGGCGCAGGGTCCAGCCCTCCACGACGAGCAACTTCTCCAGTGCCTCGTCGCCCTGCACCATCTTGTCCAGCAACTGCCGCGGTGTGGCACCGGCATCGATCTGATAGCTGCCGGCTCGGATGCGGCGCGCCTGGCCCGACCAGCGGAACCACTCGTACAAAAGCTCGGGATGCGTCTGCACGCCGGCATTGACCCAGCCGGTGGCAACCTCCCGAGGCGTGGCGCCGCTTTCGATCGAAAGCTCAGCCGAGGTGCCCTTCAATTGCAGGGGTCGATCCAGCCACCACCAGGCTGCGGCTGCGAAACACGCTGCCAGCAGGCCCAGCAGGGCCAGGGCGCGGATCAGCCAACGTGACCCCTTGGACGTCGAAGACATGGGCGGCGATGATAATCGCCGCATGCACGAAAACCCCTTGCCTTCCGCCGATTTCAATGGTGCCGTGCACTTGTCCGACTGGGGCCTGATCCGTGCCCAGGGTCCCGATGCAGCCAGCTTCCTTCACGGCCAGCTGACGCAGGACGTCACGCACCTCGACGCTGGCCATGCCCGACTAGCGGGCTACTGTTCTGCCAAGGGCCGGCTGCTTGCCACCTTCGTGGCCTGGCGTGCGAACGAAGGAGACATTCTGCTGGCCTGCAGCGCCGACCTGCTGCCGGCCGTGCTGAAGCGCCTGTCGATGTTCGTACTGCGTGCCAAGTGCAAGCTCAGCGACGCGACTCGCGAACTGCCGTTGCACGGCCTGGCTGGAGCCGCTGCAGATGCCCTTCTGGGCGCATCGATGGCCGCCGAGTCCTGGGCATGCGGCCGACTTGGCACCGCCTGGGTGATCCGCCTGCCCAGCGCCGACGGCGCGTCGCGCTACCTCTGGGCCGCGGCTGAGGCACCGCCCTTGCCTGGCATGAGCCCGGACGCCTGGCGTTGGCTCGAGGTGCGCAGTGGCGTGGCGCGCGTGGTCGCCGCCACGGCTGAACAGTTCGTGCCGCAGATGCTGAACCTGGAGTTGCTGGGTGGCGTCAATTTCCAGAAGGGCTGTTATCCCGGCCAGGAGGTGGTGGCACGCAGCCAGTACCGCGGCACGCTGAAGCGCCGCACCTATCTGATGCACAGTGATGCCGCGCTGGCGCCGGGCCTCGAGGTGTTCCACAGTGCCGACCCTGGCCAGCCGGCTGGCATGGTGGTGCTGGCGGCTTCGTTGCTGGGCGGCCGGCATGCCGCGCTGGTGGAGCTGAAGATCTCCGCGCTGCAAGCGGGGGAATTGCACGCTGGCCAGGCCGGCGGTGCATTGCTGAGGCCAACCCCCCTGCCCTATTCGCTGGACGAACAGGTCACCTGACCCGGCCTGCAGCCATGCCGCTGGGCAAGCGACAAGTGTTCGTCTATTGGCGCGTGGCCAGCGCCGACGCACGCGTGGCCATGCAGGCCATGCGCGATCTGCAGCGTCGACTGCAGGGCCAGTACCCAGGCCTTCGCGCCGGCCTGTATGTGCGCAGCGAGCCTTCGGCGAGCGAGGCGACGTTGATGGAAACCTATGCCGTCGATGCAATGCATGCCGCGCAGGGCCTCGGCGTTGATCTGCAGCGCCACATCGAGCGAGCTGGCACCGAGCTGCTTCAACCGTGGCTGCGCGGCGCGCGGCATGTCGAGGTGTTCGACGCCTGTGCCGATTGATATGAGCATACCGGCCGCGCGGAGCCGCTCGGCATAGGCCAGCCCCGATCCGCTACCCGGACTTCGCCGAGTTGCAGGTGTTCAACGTGGTGGTCGAGCCGGGCGAGCCCCACTTCCAATCCGGTGGGCTGGTGGCGCCAGGGGGTGGCGCTGGAACTCGGGTTCCGCTTCTCCCACCCTGCCGTGCCGTCGTACTTCTACGGCTACCTCAGCTCCTACGTCCGCAATGAGCAGGGCGGCAACGAAAAAGCCCGAAGGCTTGTGGCCTTCGGGCTGACGGCTGAAGCGTTTGCTTCAACCCGACGTGAGACGTGTTGCGCT
>DASQFA010000060.1:0-8099 GCA_035633375.1 Rubrivivax sp. | reverse complement strand
CACGCCGTCGTGGGCTTGCTGCAGCACACGGTTCCAGCCCATCTGCGGCACCTTGTAGCGGCTGCCGTCAGGCTGGCGCTGGCCCTCGAGCCGGAAACGCCGCACCTGGCCGGGAATCAGGCCCAGGCCGGGCGTGTCCTGCTCCTCGCTGTGGTCGAGCAGCATCTGCATGCCCACGCACACGCCCATCAGCGGCTTGCGGCGCGCCGCATCGAGCACGGCCTCCTTCAGGCCCGAATCGTGCAGCTCGCGCATGCAGTCGCGCATCGCGCCCTGCCCCGGCAGCACCACGCGCTCTGCCGAGCGCACCTCTTCGGGCCGCTGGGTGACGATGACCTCGAAGCCGCTGCCCCCGGCCACATGCAGCACGGCCTGCGATACCGAGCGCAGGTTGCCCATGCCGTAGTCGACGACCGCGACGGTGCGTGCCATGGCCAGAACCCTACAAGCTGCCCTTGGTGGAAGGGATCACGCCGGCCGAGCGCGCATCGGGGGTCAGCGCCATGCGCAGCGCACGCGCGAAAGCCTTGAACACGGTTTCGCACTGGTGGTGCGCGTTCTCGCCTTTCAGGTTGTCGATGTGCAGCGTGACCAGCGCATGGTTGGCAAAACCCTGGAAGAACTCGAAGGCCAGCTGCGTGTCAAAGCCGCCCACCATGCCGGCCTTGAACGGCACGTCCATGTGCAGCCCCGGGCGGCCGGAGAAATCGACCACCACGCGCGACAGCGCCTCGTCCAGCGGCACATAGGCCTGGCCATAGCGGGTGATGCCCCGCTTGTCGCCCGCTGCCTGGGCCACCGCCATGCCCAGCGTGATGCCCACGTCCTCCACCGTGTGGTGGCCGTCGATGTGCAGGTCGCCCTTGGCATCGATCTCCAGGTCGATCAGGCCGTGACGCGCGATCTGGTCGAGCATGTGATCGAAGAAGCCGATGCCGGTGGAAAGCTGCGCCTGCCCCGTGCCGTCGAGATCGACGCGCACGCGGATCTGCGTTTCCTTGGTGTCGCGGCGGACTTCGGCGATGCGGTGCTCGAGGCCGGCGGCCACCGGCTGGCCGGGGCCGCCCTGCGCGGACTGGCGCGCGGGGGGCGCTTTGGGGGTGCTCATAGGCTGTCTTCCAGTGCCTGGATCATGACGTCGTTCTCGCTCGGGCTGCCCACCGTCAGACGCAGGCAGTGGGCCAGCAGTGGGTGCAGGCCGGCGATGTGCTTGACCAGCACGCCGCGCGATTTCATGCCGTCGAAGGTGCGCTGCGAATCGCCCACCCGCACCAGGATCATGTTGGCCTCGCTGGGAAAGGGGGTCACGCCGGGCAGGGCTGCCAGCGCCGTCTGCAGCCGCGCACGCTCGCTGCGCAGCACGGCGGCCTGGCGCGCGTATTCGTCGGCATGCTCCAGCGCGAACAGCGTGGTCTCGGCATTCAGCACGCTGATGTTGTAGGGCGGGCGCACCTTGTCGATCTCGTCGATCAGGGCGGCGTGGCCGCACAGGTAACCCATGCGCACGCCGGCCAGGCCGAACTTGGACAGCGTGCGCATCACCAGCACATGCTCATTTCCGCCTCCGAGGCCGCCGCTTTGCGGCGTTCGCCCGCCCGAGGGGAAGCGGGGGAAGCTCGGGCGGCCGTGCGTTGCCTCGGTTGTGCCCAGACGCGGCATCCAGGTGCGCGAGGAAAAGGGCTGGTAGGCCTCGTCCATCACCACCAGCCCATGCTGCGCGCCGACCGCCGCGACGATGCGCTCGACGATGCGCTCGTCGAAAAGATTGGCGGTGGGGTTGTTGGGATAGGCGATGTAGGTCAGCGCCGGACGATGCTGTTCGATAGCGGCCAGCATCGCCGCTTCGTCCAGCTCGAAGGCCGGCGTCAATGGCACACCCACGAAGCGCAGGCCGCGCAACTGCGCCGACATCTGGTACATCACGAAGCCCGGCAGCGGCGCCAGCAGCGTGGCACCGGGCACGTCGCAGGCCACGCTGAGCAGGTCGATCAGCTCGTCGGAGCCATTGCCCAGCATCAACTTGCAGCCCGCCGGCAACCCGACAAAGCGTGACAGCGCCGCCACCACGTCGGCCGTGCTTTGCACCGGATAGCGGTTGATGGCGACGCGGCCAAGTCGCTCGCCCAGCGCATGCTGCAGTGCGTCGGGCAGTGCGAACGGGTTCTCCATCGCATCCAGCTTGATCAGGCCGCGGCTATCCTGGATGGCATAGGCGTGCATCGACTTCACGTCCTGGCGGATGGTGTGCTGGATGCGCTCGCCCAGCGTCGGCGCGGCGGGCGGCGCCATGTCGCCCAGCCGCATCTGCGCCGCGCGGGCATGGGCCTGCAGGCCCTCGCCCTGGGCCAGCTCGGCAGCGATGGGACCCAGCACCTGCGCGCCGGCTTCGCTGACCTCGATCAGGCTGCTGCGCTTGACGAAGTCATACACGCCCAGCGGCGAGCTGAAGCGTGCCGTGCCCGAAGTGGGCAGCACATGGTTCGGCCCGGCGCAGTAGTCGCCCAGGCTCTCGCTGCTGAAGGCGCCGAGGAAGATCGCGCCGGCATGGCGCAGCAGCGGCTCCCAGGCGCCGGGCTCCCTCGAGCTGATTTCCAGGTGTTCGGGAGCGATGCGGTTGCTGATCTCGCAGGCCTCTTGCATGCTGCGCGTGAGGATCAGCGCGCCACGGCCTTCGAGCGAGGCGCGGATGACCTGCTGCCGCGGCATGCTCGGCAGCAGCCGCTGGATGGCCTCGCGCACCGCGGCGATGTAGCCCGCATCCGTGCACAGCAGGATGCTCTGCGCCAGCTCGTCGTGCTCGGCCTGGCTGAACAGGTCCATCGCCACCCAGTCGGGTGGCGTGCTGCCGTCGGCCAGCACCAGGATCTCGCTCGGCCCGGCGATCATGTCGATGCCCACCTGGCCGAAGACATGCTTCTTGGCACTGGCCACATAGGCATTGCCCGGGCCGGTGATCTTGTCCACGCGCGGGATCGTCGCAGTGCCATAGGCCAACGCCGCCACCGCCTGCGCGCCGCCGAGGGTGAAGACGCGGTGCACGCCGCCCAGGTGCGCGGCGGCCAGAACCAGCGGGTTCTTCACGCCCTGCCCGGCGCTGCTGTCCCGGCGCGCCGGCGTGGGCACGACCATGATGATCTCGCCCACACCCGCCACCTGCGCCGGGATGGCGCTCATCAGCACGCTGGACGGATAGGCTGCCTTGCCGCCGGGCACGTAGATGCCCACGCGATCGAGCGGCGTGACCTTCTGCCCGAGCCGCGTGCCTTCGCCGTCGCGGTAGCTCCAGCTGCGCGCGCTGGCTTCGAGCTGGCGTTCGTGAAAGTCGCGCACACGCCGCGCCGCGGCATCGAGCGCCTGGCGCTGCGCGGCGGGGATCGATTCGAACGCCGCGTGCAGTTCCTCGCGGTCCAGTTCCAGTGCCGCCACCGACGCCGCCGACACACCGTCGAAGCGGGCCGTGTACTCCAGCACCGCGGCGTCGCCGCGCAGCCTGACGTCGGCCAGGATCTCGATCACGCGCTGCTCGATGGCCTGGTCCGTTGCTGCCGACCAGTGCAGCAGGCGCAGGAACTCGGCCTCGAAATCCGCGGCCGCAGTGTCGAGCTGGCGCAGCTTCAGGACCATTGGAGCCCCCTTCGCGGCGTGCGCTGCGGGATTCGCGCTTGGGAGCGGCCCGGCGCGCTTACTGGAACCCTGCGCGCTAGGCGCTGCGGGATTCGCGCTTGGCAGCAGCCCGGCGTGCTCACTACAACCCTCCGCGCTGCGCGCTGCGGGATTCGCGCTTGGGAGCGGCCCGGCGCGCTCATGCCGGCAAGGCCGCGGCGATGGCGTCGATCAGCGCACGCATCGGCTCGCGCTTGAGCTTCAGCGCGGCCTGGTTGACCACCAGCCGGGCGGAGATATCCAGGATGCGCTCCACCTCGACCAGATGGTTGGCCTGGAGCGTGGCGCCGGTCGAGACCATGTCGACGATGGCATCGGCCAAGCCGGTGAGCGGCGCCAGCTCCATCGAGCCGTAAAGCTTGATCAGGTCGACATGCACGCCCTTGTCGGCGAAATGCTGGCGTGCGGTGAGCGTGTACTTGGTGGCCACGCGCAGGCGCGAGCCCTGGCGCACGGCCGCCGCATAGTCGAAATCGTCACGCACCGCCACGCTCATGCGGCACTTGGCGATGCGCAGGTCGAGCGGCTGGTACAGGCCCTCGCCGCCGTGTTCGATGAGCACGTCCTTGCCGGCCACGCCCAGATCGGCACCGCCGTACTGCACGTAGGTAGGCACGTCGCTGGCGCGCACCAGCACCACGCGCAGGTCGTCGCGGCTGGTGCCGATGATCAGCTTGCGGCTGCTCTCCGGGTCTTCGGCGATGTGGATGCCGGCGGCCCGCAGCAACGGCAACGTCTCATCGAAGATGCGGCCCTTGGACAACGCCAGGGTGATCACTGCGCCGCCCTCGCGGCCATGCGCAGGGCACCCCGCAGCCCGTTGTGCGATGACATGCGAATCTTGATCCGGGCCGTCACTTCAGTCTCTCGATATCCGCGCCGATGCGCCGCAGCTTCGCTTCCATGCGGTCGTAGCCGCGGTCCAGGTGGTAGATGCGGTCGACGACGGTGTCGCCTTCGGCCACCAGCCCGGCGATGACCAGGCTGGCCGAGGCACGCAGGTCGGTGGCCATGACGCTGGCGCCAGACAGCCGCTGCACACCGTGGATCAGCGCGGTGTGGCCATCGACCTCGATCTTCGCACCCAGGCGCAGCATCTCGTTGACGTGCATGAAGCGGTTTTCGAAGATCGTCTCCGTGACCCGCGACGAACCCTCGGCGATGATGTTCAGGGCCATGAACTGCGCCTGCATGTCGGTCGGGAACAGCGGGTATTCGCTGGTGCGCAGGTTCACCGGCTTCGGCCGGCCGTGGGCGCGCACGCGGATCCAGTCGTCGCCGGATTCGATGTCGACGCCGGCCTCGCGCAGCTTGTCGATCACCGCCTCGAGATGGTCGGCGCGCGCGCCGCGCAACACCACGTCGCCGCCGGCCGCCGCCACCGCGCACAGGAATGTGCCAGCCTCGATGCGGTCGGGAATGATGCGGTGCCCGCCGGCGGGGGCATGCAGCCGCGCCACGCCCTCGATGCGCAGGCGGCTGCCGCCATGGCCTTCGATGCGCGCCCCCATGCGGATGAGCATTTCCGCCAGGTCGGTGACCTCGGGCTCCTGGGCGGCGTTCTCGAGCACCGTCTCGCCATCGGCCAGCGTGGCCGCCATGAGCAGGTTCTCGGTGCCGGTGACGGTGACCATGTCGGTGCGGATGCGCGCGCCCCTCAGGCGCTTGTTCTTGTCATCAACGCGGGCGACGATGTAACCGTGCTCGACGGCAATGCAGGCGCCCATCTGCTGCAGGCCCTTGATGTGCTGATCCACCGGCCGCGAGCCGATGGCGCAGCCACCGGGCAAGGACACGCGTGCCTGGCCAAAGCGCGCCAGCAGCGGGCCTAGCACCATGATGCTGGCGCGCATCGTCTTCACCAGGTCGTACGGAGCTTCGGGTGCGCCGATGCGCGAGGCGTCGATGCGCACCTCGTCGGGCCTGTCGGGGCTGCGTTCGGCCACCGCGCCCATGTGGCGCAGCAGCTTCAGGATCGTGGCCACGTCCTGCAGTTGCGGCACGTTGTGCAGTGTCAAAGGCTCGTCGCACAGCAGCGCCGCACACAGCTGCGGCAGGGCGGCGTTCTTGGCTCCGGAAATGAGCACTTCGCCCTTCAGGGAGCAGCCGCCGCGAATCAGAAGTTTGTCCATGGAACTGTGGCGTGGCTCGCAACGCACAGTGGGCGGCTTGCAGCGTCGGCGATGCGGCGACGCGAGCGCCACCCGCAGCGCGCTGCGGGCGCAATCAGTGGGGGTGGTGGGGCGACGCGGGCCGATCGGCCGCATGCATCGCGGCCCATTCGGCGGGGGTGAAGGTCTTCATCGACAGCGCGTGGATCTGCTCGCGCATTCTATCGCCCAGGGCGGCATAGACCTGCTGGTGGCGCAGCACTCGCGACTTGCCCAGGAACGCATCGGACACGATGGTGGCGTAGAAATGCCGGCCGTCGCCGTCGACATCCACATGTTCGCAAGGCAGGCCGGCGGCGATGAACTCGCCGACTTGCTGGGGTGTGGGCTCCGACATGGTGGCTGCATTATCGCCGCTTGCTTACTGACGCAGCTTGTAGCCGGTCTTCAGCAGGTGCAGCGCGATGGCCGACACCGCCAGGAAGCTGCTGCCCACCACCGCCAGGCTGAGCCAGGGCGAGACATCGCTGACGCCGAAGAAGCCACGCCGGAAGCCGTCGATCATGTAGAAGAACGGGTTCAGGTGGCTCATCGTGTTCCAGAAGGCGGGGAGCGAATGCACCGAATAGAACACGCCCGACAGGAAGGTCATCGGCATGATGATGAAGTTCTGGAAGGCCGACATCTGATCGAACTTGTCGGCCCACAGCCCGGCGATCAGCCCCAAGGCGCCGAGCATGCCCGCGCCAAGCAGTGCGAAGGTCAGGATCCACAGCGGCTGCGCCAGCCCCGGCGGCGAGAACCAGGCCGTCGCCGCGAACACGCCCACGCCGACGCTCAGGCCGCGCACCACCGACGCGCCCACGTAGGCCACGAACCAGGCCCAGTGCGACAGCGGCGTGACGCGCAGGAACACCAGGTTGCCGGTGATCTTGCTCTGCACCAGCGAACTGCTGCTGTTGGCAAAGGCGTTCTGCAGCACGCTCATCATCACCAGGCCGGGGATCAGGAAGCGGGTGTAGCCGACGTTTTCGAACACCTGCACCTTGTCCGACAGCACATGGCCGAAGATCAGCAGGTACATCACGGCCGTGAGCACCGGCGCGGCCACGGTCTGGAAGCCCACCTTCCAGAAGCGAAGCACTTCCTTGTACAGCAGCGTGCGCACGCCGCTCAGCGGGTGGGCGCGGCTCACCGGGCCGGGTGCGTGCAGCACACTGCGGGCGTCACCCTCGGGACTGAGGCTCATGCCGCGCTCGTTTCCACCTGCCGCATGGGCTCGGCCTGCATGATCTCGAGGAACACGTCTTCCAGATCGGCGCGTCCGATCTCCAGATCCTCGATCTTCACGCCGCCGCCGCGCAGCGTGGCGAGCACCGATTCGACCTCGCCCGCATCACGCGCCTTGACCTGCACGATGCGCCCGGTGATGCGCGACTGGTTTGCCAGGCTCGCCGGCAGCGCCTGGTCGGTCTTGAAGCGCAGCATGGTGCTGGCCGTGCCCGCCAGCAGGTTGGCGGTGCGGTCGAGCGCGACCACGCGCCCCTGCTTGAGCATGGCGATGCGGCCGCACAGCGCTTCGGCCTCTTCCAGGTAGTGCGTGGTCAGCAGCACCGTGTGGCCCTGCTTGTTGAGCCGGGCAATGAAGTGCCACAGAGTCTGGCGCAACTCGACATCGACGCCGGCCGTGGGCTCGTCGAGCACGATCACCGCGGGGCGATGCACCAGCGCCTGCGCCACCAGCACGCGGCGCTTCATGCCGCCGGAAAGCTGCCGCATGTTGGTGCCGGCCTTGTCGGCCAGGCCCAGTTGCTCGAGCAGCTCGCCGATCCAGGCATCGTTGTGATGCAGGCCGAAATAGCCGCTCTGGATGCGCAGCGTTTCGCGCACGTTGAAGAAGGGGTCGAAGACCAGCTCCTGCGGCACGATGCCCAGCGCCCGGCGTGCCGCGGCATAGTCGGCCACTACCTCATGCCCCATCACCGCGACGCGGCCCTGGCTGGCGCGCGTCAGGCCAGCCAGGATGCTGATGAGCGTGGTCTTGCCCGCGCCGTTGGGCCCGAGCAGGCCGAAAAATTCGCCCTGCTGGATGTCGAAGCTGACCTCGTCGAGCGCACGAAACGGGCCGCGCGCGCCGTGGTAGGCCTTCGACACCTTCTGGAACGAAACCGCTGGCATAGGGCGCGATTGTAGGCAGCGCAGCAGCGCCGCCCCGGGTTGCTTGCAATGGACGGCGGCGGCGTTGGTGCTAGATTGCCGGCACGATGGCAACCAAGAAACCCCGGCGCACGGCAGAGCGCATCCTCGAAGTCACGCTCGAGCTGT
>DASQFA010000059.1:0-3711 GCA_035633375.1 Rubrivivax sp. | reverse complement strand
GGGCCTGGACTTCAGCCGCATCTTCCACCAGGCGCAGGTGCCGGCCGAAGTGCCGCGCCGCCAGGTCGAGAAGCAGGACCACGGCCTGCAACGCGCGCTCGACGTCAAGCTCATCGAGCGCTGCAGGCCGGCCATCGAGCGTGGCGAGAAGGTGCAGTTCATGGATGACGTGCGCAACGGCAACCGCAGCGTCGGCGCCATGCTCTCCGGCGAGCTCATCCGCCAGCGGCCCGAGGGCCTGCCCGACCACACCATCTTCATGCAGATGGAGGGTACGGGCGGGCAGAGCTTCGGCGCCTTCCTGGCCAGCGGCATCACGCTGTACCTGATCGGCGATGCCAACGACTACACCGGCAAGGGCCTGTCGGGCGGGCGCGTGGTGGTGCGCCCGAGCATCGAGTTCCGCGGCGAAGCCACGCGCAACCTGATCGTCGGCAATACCGTGCTCTATGGTGCCACCAGCGGCGAGGCCTTCTTCCGCGGCGTGGCCGGCGAGCGCTTCGCGGTGCGCCTGTCGGGGGCACGTGCGGTGGTCGAGGGCACGGGCGACCATGGCTGCGAGTACATGACCGGCGGCACGGTGGCGGTGCTGGGTGCGACCGGCCGCAACTTCGCCGCGGGCATGTCGGGCGGCGTGGCCTATGTCTATGACGAACAGGGCACTCTTGCCAGGCGCTGCAATACCAGCATGGTGTCGCTGGAGAAGGTGCTGCCGCAGGCCGAGCAGGCGGCCAGCAGCGACGCGGCCGGCTGGCACAAGGGCCAGGCCGACGAGCCGATGCTCAAGGCGTTGATCGAGGACCACCACCGCTGGACCGGCAGCCTGCGCGCCCGCGAGATCCTCGACCAATGGGCCGAGGCGCGCGGCAAGTTCGTCAAGGTCTTTCCGCACGAGTACAAGCGCGCGCTCGACAAGCGCAGTGCCGAGCGCCAGTTGGGCGCCACCATCAGCAAGGCCCGCGGCACGCCGGCCGGCACCGTGCCCGCCAAGTAAGACGTCGCGCACGCCAGAACCAGGATCAAGCACATGGGAAAAGTCACCGGTTTCCTTGAATACGAACGCCTCGACGAGGGCTACGAGCCCGTGCCGAAGCGCGTGAAGAACTACAAAGAGTTCGTCATAGGCCTGAACGACGAGCAGGCCAAGCTGCAGAGCGCGCGCTGCATGGACTGCGGCACGCCCTTCTGCAACAGCGGCTGTCCGGTGAACAACATCATCCCGGACTTCAACGACCTGGTCTATCGCGGCGACTGGAAGAACGCCATCGAGGTGCTGCACTCCACCAACAATTTCCCCGAGTTCACCGGCCGCGTCTGCCCGGCGCCTTGCGAGGCGGCGTGCACGCTCAATGTCAACGACGACGCGGTGGGCATCAAGTCGATCGAGCACGCCATCATCGACCGGGCCTGGGCCGAAGGCTGGGTGAAGCCGCAGCCGGCCGCGCACCAGACTGGCAAGTCGGTGGCGGTGGTCGGCTCGGGGCCGGCCGGGCTGGCCGCGGCGCAGCAACTGGCGCGCGCCGGCCATGCGGTGACGGTGTTCGAGAAGAACAGCCGTATCGGCGGGCTGCTGCGCTACGGCATCCCCGACTTCAAGATGGAGAAGAGCCACATCGACCGGCGCATCGACCAGATGGCAGCCGAGGGCGTGGTCTTCCGCAGCGGCGTGCTGGTCGGCGCGCTGCCCGACGGCACCAAGGTCACCAACGACGCCAAGGACGTGATCAGCCCCGAGCAGCTCAAGGCCGAGTTCGATGCCGTGCTGCTGACGGGTGGCGCCGAACAGAGCCGCGACCTGCCGGTGCCGGGCCGCGATCTCGCAGGCGTGCACTTCGCGATGGAGTTCCTGCCGATGCAGAACAAGGTGGTGGCCGGCGACCAGATCAAGGGGCAGATCATGGCCACCGGCAAGCACGTGGTGGTGATCGGCGGTGGGGACACCGGCAGCGACTGCGTGGGTACCAGCAACCGCCACGGTGCGGCCAGCGTGACCCAGTTCGAAGTCATGCCGATGCCGCCCGAAGAAGAAAACCGGCCCTTGACCTGGCCCTATTGGCCGACCAAGCTGCGCACCAGCTCGAGCCACGAAGAGGGTTGCGAACGCGAGTTTGCCATCGCCACCAAGGAGTTTGTCGGCGGTAGTGGCAAGGACAAGGGCAGGCTCACGGCGCTGCGCACGGTGCGCGTCGAATGGGTCAACGGCAGACCAGTCGAGGTGCCCGGCAGCGAGCAGGACTACCCCTGCGAGCTGGTGCTGCTGGCCATGGGCTTCACCAGCCCGGTGAGCTCGGTGCTGGAGGCCTTCGCCGTGGACCGCGATGCGCGCGGCAATGCGCGCGCCACCACCGACTCGGCCACGGCCTACAAGACCAACATCGACAAGGTCTTCGCGGCCGGCGACATGCGCCGCGGCCAGTCGCTGGTGGTCTGGGCCATCCGCGAAGGGCGGCAGGCGGCGCGTGCGGTGGACCAGTACCTGATGGGCCGCAGCGAGCTGCCGAATTAGGCCCACCCCCCCCACGCGCTTCGCGCGCGCCCTCGAGGGGGCACCGGCTACGGACCGGCGAAGCTGGATCCGTCACGGTCGCTCGCTCAAGAAACGTGCATGCGAAAATCGCGCGCCCGTTTCCAACGCCCGATGTCCGAACCCCAGCCCCTGATCGAGATCGACCACGTCAGCTTCGGCTATGACGCGTCCCGCACGATCCTGAACGACGTGTCGCTGCGCTTCGCGCGCGGCAAGGTCACGGCCATCCTCGGCGGCTCGGGTTGCGGCAAGACCACCTTGCTGCGACTCATCGCCGGTGTCTACCCGGCGACGCAGGGGCAGGTGCTCTTCGACGGCGAGCGTGTCGATGCCGGCGACCGCGAACAGCTCTACCGACTGCGCCGCCGCCTGGGCATGCTGTTCCAGTTCGGCGCGCTGTTCACCGACCTGAGCGTGTTCGAGAACGTCGCCTTTCCGCTGCGCGAGCACAGCCGGCTGCCCGACAGCATGATCCGCGACATCGTGCTGATGAAGCTCAACGCGGTGGGTCTGCGCGGCGCGGCGCCGTTGCGCATCTCGCAGGTCTCGGGCGGCATGGCGCGGCGCATCGCGCTGGCGCGCGCCATGGCGCTCGACCCCGAGCTGATCATGTACGACGAACCCTTCGCCGGGCTGGACCCGATCTCGATGGGCGTGGCCGCCAACCTGATCCGCAAGCTCAACGACACCACCGGCGCCACCTCGCTGATCGTCTCGCACGACGTGCTCGAGTGTTTTTCGATCTGCGACTACGCCTATCTGCTTTCGTCGCAAGGCCGCGTGGTGGCGCACGGCAGCCCCGACGCGCTTCGTGCCTCGACCCACCCAGAGGTGCGGCAATTCATCGGCGGCGAGCCCGATGGCCCGGTGCGCTTCCACTACCCGGCGCCGCCGCTGGCCGAGGACCTGGGCCTGGCCGCATGACCGAGGCTGTCGCGCGGCTCGGCCGCTTTTCGCTGGACTGGCTGCGCGCGCTCGGGCACTCGGCCTTCTTCTTCCTCGACCTGCTGCGCTATTCGCCGGCCGCGCTGCGCCGCTGGCCACTGGTGCTGGCGCAGGTGCATGCCATCGGCAACCGTTCGCTGCTGATCATCGCGGCGTCGGGCCTGGCGGTGGGCTTCGTGCTGGCGCTGCAGATGTATTACGCGCTGGTCACCTATGGCGCGGCCGAGAGCCTGGGGCTG
>DASQFA010000058.1:0-5205 GCA_035633375.1 Rubrivivax sp. | reverse complement strand
CCGATCAGCGCGACGAACTCGCCGCGCGCCACCTCGAAGCTGACGTCGCGGAACACCGGCGTGTCGCCAAAGGATTTGCTCAAGTGTCGCAGCTGCAGCATGGCTGAGCATCATGCCCGATGGCCCGCGCGACGCTCGGCTGCAGGGGCTTGCAGCGGCGATTCGCAGGCGACCGGCAAGAATGCGTTGCACCCATTCAAAGAGGAAATCGCATGCAGATCCTGCAGGGCCGTGTGGCCGTGGTCACCGGCGCCGCCAGCGGCCTCACCGACGGCCTGTACAAGGACCTAAAGGCCGCCGGCGCGAAGCTGTCGGCCTCGGTACTGTGCCTGGGCGTGATCCGCACGCAGATCCTCGATGCCGAGCGCAACCGGCCTTCGCAGTTCGGCGGGCCCACCGACCTGGGGGCGCTGAGCGAGAGCTCTCAGCGCTGGGCGGCGTCGTTCCGCGAGGCGACCGCCGCCGGCATCGAGCCCGCGGTGGTGGCCGATGCGGTGGCCGCGGCCGTGGTCGACGACCGCTTCTCGATCGTGCCGGCGCAGCCAGAGTACCTCAAGCGCACTATCGCGCGCATGGCCGGGGACGTGGTTTTTCGCAACCCGGGCTGAAGGCCGCGCGGCTCAGGGCCGAGTCGTGAAGCTCCAGGTCTTCTGCAGCGCCGGGCCACCGTCCCGGAGCGTTGCGGAGAAAGAAATCGTGTAGACATGCCCGCGCAACAGCGGCGACAGCGGCACCAGCACGACCGCACCCACCGGCAGGTTCGAGTCCTCGTTGAGCACGACGCCGCCGCTTCCCTTCAGCGCGGCGTGGGCCAGGATGGCGGCCGGCACCAGATTGCCCGACGACGGGTCGGACATCTCGAACTTCGTCACCTGGACATTCAGGCTGCCGGTGATACCCAGGTTCAGGTACTCGGCATTGCGCACGTTGACGATCACTGGCGCGCCCGCCAGATCGTTCGGCAGCAAGGTGCTCGAAGGACGCGGGGATTCGACCTGGAGGTTGACGCTCTCGATGACGTCGGTCTGTCCGTCATAGGGGTAGGTGACCATCTTTCCCGCCGCCACCACCTGGCCCTCGGGCCGGGTCGATGGCGCGGCGACCAGGCCGATGCAGAACTGTGCGCCGGAGTAGGTGCCGACCCAGCCGCGCAGACCCACGTGCGTCGCCGGGCCCAGTAGCGCGACCGCGTTGTAAACGCTGTTGAGCAGTTCGCCCGCGCAGCCGGGATCCTGCAGACTGCCCAACAACGTGCGGTAGTCGCTGATGGTCTCGGTCACGAAGCTGGCGGCAAAGCCGGCCTTCGTGACACGGCTTCCGGGCGAAGCCGCGTAGTAGTCGGTCTTATCCTGCTCTTCGGCATGGCCGGTGGCGCCGATGTTGCGGACGAGGTAGTTGGCGTGTGCGGCGGCAGCGGTGTCCAACTCGTTGCTTTGGACCAGCCACCCGGCGCCGGCAATGATGCGCACTGTGTTCAGGTCGCGCCAGGCTGCGATTTCGGCGCTGCCTGCCGCATAGTTTGCCGCCGGGGCCGTGATCTGCAGCGTGCCTGCGGTCGGAACGTTCGCCGCCGCGGCCGGGCTGCCGCTGGAAGCGCCGCCGCCGGCGGTGCCTGACCCGCCGGTACCCGCAGCACTGCCGCTGTCGATACCGGCGCCGCTACCGCTGCTGCTACCGCTGTCGCTGCCGCTGCCCGCTCCAGTGGAACCCGTGGCGCCGCTACCCGCCGCAGCCGTGGAGCCGCTGCCGCCACCGGCCGACGTGCCATCGGTCGCGTCGTCGCCGCCGCCGCTGCCGCAGGCCCCCAATGCGGCAGCCAAGGTCAGCATGCCCAGCTTACGAAGAATGCGGCGTGAATTGGCCATGTCGTGTCCCGGTCGTCGAAGTTCAGGTACGAAGATTGGGCCGCGCCGGCCGCGGAACGGTCAACACTCGAATGGGGGATCGGCGCGCAGCGCAGCATGCAAGACTGCGCGAGATTCGAGCCTCAGCCCGGCTTCAGGCGTCGATTTGCAGGCGCACCGCGTCGAGCAGTCGGGCCTCGGCCCCAAACTCGTCGCTGGCGATGGCGTGTCGGTCGGTCATCGAGCGCAGCCAGGTGATCTGGCGCTTGGCCAGCTGGCGCGTGGCGGCGACGCCGGCCTCGCGCAGGCCGTCCAGCGTGCCCGCGTCCAGCGCCGCCCAGGCCTGGCGGTAGCCGACGCAGCGCATCGACGGCATTTGCGGCCGAAGCTCCGGGCGCTTGCGCAGGCGCCTCACCTCATCGACGAAGCCGGCGGCAAGCATCGCGTCGAAGCGCAGCGCGATGCGCTGGTGCAGCCAGGCGCGCGAGCGCGGCTCCAGCGCGATCAGCGGCCAGCGTGAGTTGTCGCTCGATGCTGCGCCGCGGGCATGGAAGGCCGACAGCGGCCGGCCGGTGGCCAGCCACACCTCCAGCGCGCGCTGGATGCGCTGCGCATCGTTCGGCGCCAGCCGTGCGGCGGTGGCCGGGTCCACGCGCGCCAGCTCCGCATGCAACGCGGGCCAGCCTTCGACCGCGGCGCGCGCATCGAGCTGCGCACGCAGCGCCGGGTCGGCAGCGGGCATCGCATCCAGCCCATCGCGCAGCGCCTTGAAGTACAGCATCGTGCCGCCCACCAACAGCGGCAGCCGGCCGCTCGCGCGGATGGCCGCGGCCGCGGCCGTCGCGTTGCGCACGAACAGCGCGGCGGAATAGACCTCCTCGGGCTCCAGAAGGTCGATCAGGTGGTGCGGCACGCGCGCGCGCTCGGCCGCGTCGGGCTTGGCGGTGCCGATGTCCATGCCGCGGTAGACCTGCGCCGAGTCGACGCTGATGAACTCCACCTCGCCGTGCAGTGCGTCGGCCAGCTGCAGCGCCAGCGCGCTCTTGCCACTGGCCGTGGGGCCGGCCAGGCAAATGCCAAGCGGAGTCACTTCGCCTCGCCGTGGCGCTGCACCAGTGTCCAGGCCACCAGCGCGGTGGCCACCGACATCGCGCCCACCGTCGTGGTCAGTGGTTGCACCGTGCCGTCCATGGCCACGCCCAGCCAGGCGCCGACGGCCACCGCGGCCGCGGCCAGGATGAAGCCGGCCAGCGCCGACGCCGCACCAGCATGGTGGGGGAAGGGCCCGACCACCGCCGCCTGGCCGCAGGGCTGGTGGACGCCATGGCCGAAGGAATACAGGAACTGCGGCACGAAGATGGCCCAGGGTGCGATCACGCCGGCCCAGGCCAGGCCGGCCATCGACACCCCGCCGCACAGCGTGAAGGCCGCGCCGCGCTTCACCGCGCCGGCCAGGCCATGGCGCAGCAGCCAGCGCCGGCACCAGAACGTGCCGACGATGTAGCACACCGAGGAGCCGGCGAGGTACAGCCCGCAGGCCATGCGCGAGCTGCCGAGCACGTCGATGAAGACAAAGGACGAGGCGGCGAGAAAGGCGAACAGCCCGGCATAGGTGCTGGCGATGAGCAGCGACCAGGCGACGAAGCTGGGATGGCGCAGGATGCGTGCCCACTGGTGCCACATCGGCCCTGGCTGCAGCGCCTGCGGGTTGAGGCGGCGTGCGGTCTCCGGCAGCTTCAGCGCCACCATCGCCAGGCAGATGGCGCCGAACACGCCGGTGGCCGCCAACGCCGTGCGCCAGCCGAGCAGGCTGGCGATCAGGCCACCGATGAGCGGGCTGGCCAGCGCGATCAGCCCCAGGCCCGACAGCGCCTTGGACATGACCCGTGCGCCATCCGCCGGCACGTACAGGTCGCGCACCATGGCGCGCGCGCACACCACCGCGGCGCCCATGCCCACGCCCTGCAGCGCGCGCCAGGCCACCAGTGCAGTGATGTCGCCGGCCAGCGCACTGCCGGCACTGGCCACCACGTAGACGCTCAGGCCGCCGAGCAGCACCGGCCGGCGGCCGAAACGGTCGGCCATCGGCCCGAGCAGCAACTGGCTGAGGCCGAAGGCAAGCAGCAGGGCCGACAAGGTCAGCTGCGTGCGGCCCATCGGCGAGCGCAGCTCCACTGCCAGCCCGGGCAGCGCCGGCAGGTACAGGTCGGTGGTGATCGGTTGCGTGCCCAGCAGCAGCGCCAGCAGCGTGACGATGAGCAGCGGTGACATGGCGGCCCCTCGCCCGACCAGCACGTCCCTCGGTCCGCCGGGCTGCGGGTCGGCCGGAGGGTGGCCCGGCGCCGGGCCCGCCGTCAGGCTGGCGTCGGCCTCAGAAGCGCTCGTCATCGCGCAGGTAGCGCCACTGCCCGGCGGGCAGCTTGCCCAGCACCACGCTGCCGATGCGCACACGCTTCAGCCCCAGCACCTGCAGGCCCACGGCCTCGCACATGCGGCGGATCTGGCGCTTCTTGCCCTGTTGCAGCACGACGCGCAACTGGTCCTCGTTGGCCCAGCTCACCTTGGCCGGCTTCAGCGCCTCGCCGTCCAGCTCCAGCCCGTGGCGCAGCAACTGCATCACCGAGTCGGGCACGCCGCCTGCGAAGGCGTGCGCCACGCGCACCAGGTACTCCTTCTCGACAGATGAGTTTTCGCCGATGAGCAGCTTGGCGATGCGTCCATCCTGCGTCAGCACCAACAGGCCGGTGGAATCGATGTCCAGCCGGCCGGCCGGCGCCAGGCCACGCGCATGGCCGGGGTGGAAGGGGCGTTTTTCGTCGGCCCACAGGTTGGCCGCGGTGATCAGTGCGGCCGCGGGCGGGTAACCGTCCTCGGCCTGGCCGCTGACATGTCCCACCGGCTTGTTCACCAGGATGGTGACGCTGCGCGCCTGCTCCTTGCGCGCAGCCGGGTCGATGTCGATGCGCTGCTCGGGCCGCACGCGCTGGCCCAGCACCGCCATCTCGCCATCCACGCGCACCCAGCCCGCCGCGATCCAGTCATCGGCCTCGCGCCGCGAGGCGATGCCCTGCTCGGTGAGGGCCCGCGACAGGCGCACGCCTTCGGGGTGCGGCGGTTTACTGGGCGCGGTGGCCCTGACGGCGGCCTGCTGGGCTGCAGCCGAGGCGGGCGCGGCAGCCGGCAACACGCGGCGCGCCGCGGCCGGGGCAGGGCGTGAGGGCGCAGCCGCCGGCCGAGGCTCGGGCCCGGCCTGTCTGGGCGATGCGAGCGCCTTGCTCTCAGGCCTGCCGCGCGCGCGGTCGGCTCGGTTGGTGCGGTCGGCGCGGTCGGGGCTGTCGCCGCGGCGCTCGCCGCCGCGCTG
>DASQFA010000057.1:0-3945 GCA_035633375.1 Rubrivivax sp. | reverse complement strand
CACGCGAATGGACTTGATGATGCGCGGGTCGGTGGCGTTGAGGAACAGCATCGCCGCCGCGTTGCCGGGGCGGAAGCTCTTCTTGCCCATCTTGCGCAACAGGTTGCGCATGTTCATGGTGACGTCGCCGAAGTCGATCTTTACAGGGCAGGGCGACAGGCACTTGTGGCACACGGTGCAGTGGTCGGCCACGTCCTCGAAGTCGGCCCAGTGGCGCACGCTGACGCCGCGGCGCGTCTGCTCCTCGTACAGGAAGGCCTCGATCAAGAGTGAGGTGGCCAGGATCTTGTTGCGCGGGCTGTAGAGCAGGTTGGCGCGCGGCACATGCGTCGCGCAGACCGGCTTGCACTTGCCGCAGCGCAGGCAGTCCTTGATGCTGTCGCTGATGGCGCCGATGTCGCTTTGCTGCATGATCAGCGACTCATGCCCCATCAGCCCGAAGCTGGGTGTGTAGGCATGGCTCAGGTCGGCGGCGTGCACATCGTCGCCCAGGCCTTTGAGCGCCGCGCCACGCAGCAGCTTGCCCTTGTTGAAGCGGCCCTCGGGGTCGACGCGTGCCTTGTAGTCGGCGAAGGGTTGCAGTTCGCTGTCGCTCAGGAACTCGAGCTTGGTGATGCCGATGCCGTGCTCGCCGCTGATCACACCGTCCAGCCGACGCGCCAGCAGCATGATGCGCGAGACGATCTCGTGCGCGGTCTGCAGCATCGCGTAGTGGTCGCTGTTGACGGGGATGTTGGTGTGCACGTTGCCGTCGCCGGCATGCATGTGCAGCGCCACCCAGACGCGGCCGCGAAGCACCTGCTGGTGGATGCGCCGGCATTCGCCCAGGATGGGCGCGAACGAATCGCCGGAAAACAGCGCTTCCAGCGGCTCGAGGATCTGTGTCTTCCACGACGCGCGCAGCGTGTGGTCCTGCAATTGCGCAAACAAGGTGCGCCCGCCGTCGGCGGGATGCGCGTCCAGGTCGCTGAGCCAGAACTGCCACAGCTGGCGCACCTCGCCCAGCAAGTGCAGTGCCTGCTGCACGCGGTCTTCCAGAAGCTCGGCGCTGGGGATCTGCACTGCGTCGTCGGCCTTGCCCAGCGGCAGTGTGCCCTGTGAGAAGAAGGACTCCAGCCGCCGCGCCAACTCGATCTTGTTGCGCAGGCTCAGCTCGACGTTCAGGCGTTCGATGCCTTCGGTGTATTCACCCATGCGCGGCAACGGGATGACCACGTCCTCGTTCACCTTGAAGGCATTGGTGTGGCGCGCGATGGCCGCGGTGCGCTTGCGGTCGAGCCAGAACTTCTTGCGCGCATCGGCGCTCACCGCGACAAAACCTTCGCCGCCGCGCGAGTTGGCAATTCGCACCACCTCGCTGGTGGCGCGCGCCACCGCGTCGGGATCGTCGCCGACGATGTCGCCGAACAGCACCATCTTCGGCACGCCGGACGCGGTGGCTCCCGCCATGGCGCGTTTGCTCTTGGTGGCATAGCCGACGGCCTTCAGGTAGCGGTCGTCCATGTGCTCCAGCCCGGCCAGCACGGCGCCGCCGCGCGCGGCTTCAGCGAACATGAAGTCCTTGATCTCGACGATGCTCGGCACCGCATCCTTCGGGTTGCCGAAAAACTCCAGACACACCGTGCGCACATGCGCCGGCATGCGGTGCACCAGCCAGCGCGCGCTGGTGATCAGGCCGTCGCAGCCTTCCTTCTGGATGCCGGGCAGGCCGGCGAGGAACTTGTCGGTGACGTCCTTGCCCAGGCCTTCCTTGCGGAACACGCTGCCGGGGATGTCGAGCAGCTCGCTGCGCTCGAGTGTCTTGCCGCTCGCGTCGAAGTACTTCAGCTCGAAGCGCGCCAGCGGCGCGTCGTGGATCTTGCCCAGGTTGTGGCCCAGGCGCGTCACCTCCAGCCACTTGGCCTGGGGCGTGACCATGCGCCAGCTGACCAAGTTGTCCAGCGCGGTGCCCCAAAGCACGGCCTTCTTGCCGCCGGCGTTCATGGCGATGTTGCCGCCGATGCAGCTGGCCTCGGCCGAGGTCGGGTCCACCGCGAAGACGAAGCCGGCGCGCTCGGCCGCGTCGGCCACGCGCTGCGTGACCACGCCGGCTTCGCTCCAGACCGTGGCCACCGGTTGCGCCACGCCAGGCAGCGAGCGCATCTCGACCTCGCTCATGGCCTCGAGCTTTTCGGTGTTGATGACCGCGCTCTTCCAGGTCAGCGGAATCGCGCCGCCGGTATAGCCAGTGCCGCCGCCACGCGGAATGATGGTCAAGCCGAGTTCGATGCAGCCCTGCACCAGGCCGGCCACCTCGGCCTCGCTGTCCGGCGTGAGCACGACGAACGGGTACTCGATGCGCCAGTCGGTGGCATCGGTGACGTGCGACACGCGGGACAGCCCGTCGAACTTGATGTTGTCCTTGGCGGTGCGCCGTCCGAGCACCTTGCGCGCACGCTGGCGCAGGTCCCACACCGTGCGGAAACGCTCGGCAAAACGCTGCACGGCAGCGTGCGCCTGATCCAGCAGTTCGCCCACGTGCGCATCGCGCGCGCCGGACGCCAACGCCGCATCGCCGGCTTCAGGGACCGCGACCGTGCGCCGACGCTCGATCTCGCGCAGACGGTGCTGCAAGGCCTCGATCAGCAGCGCGCGCCGCTTCGGGTTGTCCAGCAGGTCGTCTTCGAGGTAGGGGTTGCGCTGCACCACCCAGATGTCGCCCAACACCTCGTACAGCATGCGCGCCGAGCGGCCGGTGCGACGCTCCCCGCGCAAGGCATCCAGCAGCTCCCAGGCACGCGGGCCGAGCAGCCGCAGCACGATCTCGCGGTCGGAGAACGAGGTGTAGTTGTAGGGGATCTCGCGCAGCCGCGGCGCCCCGCTGCCGGCGTCGGGCATGGCCACATCACCTGCCAGGACAGGCTCGATCTGAAGCGGTGCGTTCATGTCGGGAAAGGCGTGAGAACGCTCGCTGCCTGCGCTTGCCGTAGGATTCCGGACTCAAATCGTACCGCAGCGCAGCAATCCCCTAGGGTCAACCCAGTTGCTGCGGCGGGTAATCCCGGTTGCCGCGCAGGGCGCTTCCGTGAAAGAAACGGGGCTGTCACAAAACACCGGCACATTTAGCCCCTTTGCACTTTGGTGCGTCACGGAGATGTCATGAAATTGAAGTCATTCGCACTGGCCGCAACGGCCTCGGCGCTGTTCGCTGCGCTGCCCGCGCAGGCGCAAACCGAAATCCAGTGGTGGCATTCGATGGGCGGCGCCCTGGGCGAATGGGTCAACGACCTGGCCAAATCCTTCAACGCCAGCCAGAGCGAATACAAGGTGGTGCCCACCTTCAAGGGCAGCTACCCCGAATCGATGACCGCGGCCATCGCGGCGTTTCGTGCCGGCAATGCGCCGACCATTCTGCAGGTGTTCGAGGTCGGCACCGCCACGATGATGGCCAGCAAGGGTGCCATCAAGCCGGTGGCCGACGTGATGAAGGAATCGGGCTTGAAGTTCGACCCGTCCGGCTACATCAGCGCCGTATCGGGCTACTACACGGCACCGAACGGCCAGATGCTGAGCATGCCCTTCAACAGCTCGACGACAATCTTCTACTACAACAAGGACGCCTTCAAGGCCGCCGGTCTGGATCCCGAGAAGGCCCCCAGCACCTGGCCCGAGGTGGCGCGTGCGGCGGCCGCGCTGAAGATCAGCGGCCACAAGTGCCCCTTCACCACCAGCTGGCAGAGCTGGACCCAGCTCGAGAGCTTCTCCGCTTGGCACAACGTGGAGTTCGCGACCAAACGCAACGGCTTCGGCGGCATGGACACGCGGGCGGCCTTCAACTCGCCGCTGCATGTGCGCCACATCGAGAACCTGGCCAACATGGCCAAGCAGGGCCTGTTTGTCTACAAGGGCCGCAACAACACCGCGGATGCGACCTTTCCTTCCGGTGAGTGCGCGATGTTCACTGGC
>DASQFA010000056.1:0-17003 GCA_035633375.1 Rubrivivax sp. | reverse complement strand
TACATCACCAGCATGCGCTGCACGGTTTCGGCCATCACGCCCAGGTCGTGGCTGATGAGCAGCAGGCCCATGCCGTCTTCGGCCACCAGCTCGGCGATCAGGTCCAGCACCTCGCGCTGGATGGTCACGTCCAGCGCGGTGGTGGGCTCGTCGGCGATCAGCAGGTCGGGCCCGCAGGCCAGCGCGATGGCGATGACGACGCGCTGGCGCTGGCCGCCCGACATCTGGTGCGGATAGGCATCGAGGCGCCTCTGCGCATCCGGCAGTTGCACCCGCTGCAACAGGCGCAGCGCCTCGGCGCGCGCAGCCGCGGTGTTCAGCCCCTGGTGCAGGCGCAGCGGTTCGGCGATCTGCCGGCCGATGGTGTGCAGCGGGTTCAGCGCCGTCATCGGCTCCTGGAAGATCATGCCGATGCGAGCACCGCGCAGCGCGCACATCGCGTTCTCGTCCAGCGTGCTCAGCTCCTGGCCGCTGAAGCGGATCGAGCCGCCGACGCGGGCGCCGTCGGGCAGCAGGCCCATCAGCGCCAGCGCGGTGATGCTCTTGCCGCAGCCCGATTCGCCGATCAGGCCGACGGTGTCGCCGCGCTGCATCGCGAAAGACACGCCGCGCAATGCGTCGACCGGCCCGCGCGAGGTTTGCAGCGTGACGCGCAGGTCGGTGACTTCGAGCAGCGTGGTCAAGGATCGGGCGGGAAGACGGCGATGGGCCCGACGATAGCGTCTCGGCGCTGCCTGATGTTCGCAAAGCCCATGTGGGCCCGTTGGCCGGCGCCGCAAACCCGGTGTGCGTCTGCGCGCGGCCAGAAGCTTGGCACAGGCAAGTCGGCAACCTGAAGCCGCTTACCGGCTATGCCGTCGGACTACACGAACGAGTGCAAGCTCTTGATGCCCAGCACCAGCAACAGATAGCGTGTGCCCTTGCCCAGCGAGATCCAGAACAGGCTCTGCCAGAACGGCATCTTCAGCCAGCCGGCGGCCAGCACCAGCGCATCGCCCACCAGCGGCAGCACCGACAACACCAGCACCGGCGGCCCCCAGCGACGCAGACGCTGGATGCGCGAATGTTCGACATCGACCTTGACGTGCTTGAAGCGCTCCCAGCCGCCGCGCGCGGCCTGCCCCATGCCGAAGTTCAACGAGCAGCCGATGGTGCTGCCGCACAGTGCCACGGCAAGGGCCAGCCACGCCAGCGCCGGATAAGCGATGATCTTCGCCGTCAGCACCAGTTCGGTGGAACCCGGCAGGATGGTTGCCGAAAGCAGCGCCGAAACGAACACTCCCACCAGGCCTGCCTGGGGGTCGAGCCAGCCTTGCAGCCAGGTCGATGCGTCGATGAGCCATCCGAACATCTGCGCATTGTCACTGGTCGATGGGCCGCCGGGCCCGTGCTTTGCAGGCCGGTGCGTGCCAAGCTCCCGCGCACGCGCTTCACCCGCAGCCTGGCGGGGCCGTGCGCTCGCCGCGCCGACATGGGCTCCGGCCGGCATCGAACCGCCCTGTCCCGGCGGCCAGGCGCAGACTACTGTGCGATCAGTGGCCGACCTGACAGCGCCTGCGCCAGCGTCAAGGCCCACAGCCCGGACCATGTTGCAGCCGCCACCCAGACGCCAGGCAGCGCGGCCCGGGGCCGCCAGCTCGCCAGGACAAAGCCGACCAACGGCAGCACCTGCCCGGCGTGGATGCCGATGAAATGCGCCACACGCAGGTCGCCGCCAGTGCGTGACCAGCCCACCCCAGGCAGGCCCGCGCCCCCGGGCGGCTGCATGCCGCCCAGCAGCATGCCCACCCCGGCGCCGAGCACGAAGGTCAGTGTCAGCCCCAGCAGCACCGACAGCCGGTAGGCCGGCGCCACGCTGCGATCGCCGTGCCGCCAAATCAGCCAGGCGAGCCAGGGCTGCGTCGCGGTGAGCAGCAGCGCGCCCACGCCCATCAGCGTGTACAGGGTCTGGTGCAGGCGGTCGGCCTGGTTGTAGTGCGAGGCCTCGCCCAGCGCTGCCTGCAGCGTGATGTAGCCGACCTCGAAGCCGCCCGTCGCGATCAGCATCCACACCAGCGCCGCGAAGGCACGGCCGCGCCGCACCGCTGCCGGCAACTGCGCGGCGAACCAGGCGGTGGTCAGTGCGAGCAGCGCCACCGAGGCCATGAACTTCATCGGCTTGACCCAGACATTCACGCCGCGCAGCATGCGTTCGTCCAGACCCAGGCCGATGGCCGCCGGCAGCATCAGCGCCAGCATCAGCAGCGCGAAGCCGACCAGGCGCGGATCACGCTGCCACAAGGCGCGCAGCGCCAAGCTTGCGCCGCCGCCTGAGGTGGGCGCGCGGCGTGGCGCGGGCAAGCTGTTCGGGTTGAGGCTTTTCATCGTGGCAGGCGCGGATGAATAAACGAGACCAGGGCAAAGGCCAGCAGTCCGGCCGGGCCGAACATGAAGGTCAGCGCGAAACAGGGCAACACGGCCCAGTGCGGCAGGCCGACGGTGGCCGCCTGACGCGCGATCCAGGTGCCGACGAACAGGTCGAAGGCAAGGTAGTGCAGCCAGCCAGCGGCCAGCAATCCGGGGCGATCGAACAACTGCCGCACCTCGGCCAGCGAACCGAAGCCGCCCGGCCCCCAGTGTGCCAGCAGCAAAGCGATGTAGGCCGCGCCCAGGCCCAGCGGCAGCACCCATCCGGTGAGCTGCCAGACGCGCGGCGTCAAGTGCCAAGAGGGCGGCGACAGGGCCAGCGCCAACCAGCCGGTCAGCGCCACCAAGTTGCCGCTGCGGAAGAACAGGTCGGGCGAGAGCGAGTCCATGGCCTGGGCTCTTTCGAGTTGATCTGAACAACGTTCAGATGCAGTGTGCTCGACAATCTGAACGTTGTCAAGTTACCATCGCCGCATGCCCCGGACCCCCGCGCCCTATCACCACGGCGCCTTGCGCGAAGCACTGATCCACGCCACCGAGGCCGTGCTCGCGGAACATGGCGCCGACGGCTTCTCGCTGCGCGAGGTGGCGCGCCGTGCGGGCGTGTCGCCGGCTGCACCGGCGCACCACTTCGGCGACGCAGCAGGCTTGTTGACGGCGGTGGCCACGCTCGGTTTCGAAGCCCTGGCGGCGGCGCTCGAGGCGGGCGATGCGCGCGGCGGCGACGATACACGCGCCGCGCTGCGCGAACAGGGCGTGGCCTACGTGCAATTTGCGCAGCGCCACCCGGGCCGTTTCAGACTGATGTTCCGCCCCGGGCAACTGCACGCCGACGCCGGCTTCGAGCGGCACGCCAGCGCGGCCTTCGAGGTGCTGGCGCGCGGCGTGAGGCGTGCCGCTGGCGTGGCCGATGCGGCCCACATGCGCGAGCCCGACTGGAATGCAGTCGCCGCGCTGTGGTCGCTGGTGCACGGCTATGCGCATCTGGCGATCGCCGGCAAGTTCGACCCGCTCGGCGGCGGGGACGGCCTCGAGGCCTTTGTGCAACGCAGCCTGGTGCCGATCCTGGATGCCATGGTGCGCAGCTTGTTTGCGGACCTGGCGGCTCGAGTGCCGGCCAGGACGCGCAAACGCGCAGGGCCCGCTGTCGGCCGTCAGGCATGAACCCCGGTGGCAGGCCCGCCTGCCGCCGCCGGGACCGCTGCGGGCCGGCCCGCACGAGGCCGCAGCCAGGCACGCATCCCTCAGCCGCGCGCTTTGCGCAGCAGCCACACACCGGTCACCAGCATCCACAGCGACAGCATCGACACCGCCGCGGCCACCGGCATCTGTACATCGATGCGCAGTGCCGGCAGGGCCAGCGCCGCCAACATCGCCGCCGACACCCCACCCAGGGCGGCCAGCCACTTCGGCAGGCCGCCATCCATCAGCGCTGCGACGCACAACGTGCCCAGCGACAGCGCCATGAACAGGCTCACGCCGAGGATCTCGCCAATGCCGCCGCCGTATTCGGTGACGGCGCTGAACACCAGCTCGATCTGTGCGCGCGCGGCCGGGTCGGCGGCGGCATGCGATGCGGCCAGCGCCGGCATCACCGTCAGCCAGCGCAGGATGCCGATGGCGCGCGCCAGCGCCGACAGCGCGCCGAAGGCCGCCACCGTCATCGCCAGCGGTCCTTGAAGGCCGCCGAAGCAGCGCGCCGCCAACCCGATCATCAGCGGCGCGACGAGGATCGAATACAGCAGGTACACGCCGTAACCCAGCGCCACCGCATCGGCGTTCGCGCCAATGGCGGCAAGCTGCTCGGCGGCCGGCTTGTCCAGCGATGCCGGCCAGCCGATGGCGGCGCCGAGGATCACCACCGGGGCGAAAGACAGCAGCGCCTCGGCGATAAGCAGCAGGCCCAGGCCACGTGCCGGGGACGAAGGGGCTGCAGACGCGTCGGCCGGCACGCGGGTTTGGGCCAGGGTCATGGTGTTCATCGAAGTGCTCCTGAGTCGGTTGGGAAACGTTTTGACCGTGGATCAAGCGGCTACGGCGGGCACGCTGCGGCGCCCGGTGCCCAGGCCCAGGTCGAGCAGCGCCGCGCGCAGCGCGGCATCGATCGGCGTGGCCGGCAAGGTGCCCACCGCGGCGGCCAACGCCGTGCCATCCAGCGCATGCGGCACACGCCACAGGTAGCTCATCTCGGCGAGGGCGCGCCAGGTGGGCACGAACACGCCGCCCGCCCGGATCAGCCCCCAGGGCATCGAGCCGTGGCGCCAGCCCTGTGGCGCAGCGATGCCCAGGCAGGCGGCAGCGCGCTCCAGCGCCGCCAGCAGTTGCGTGCCGGTGAGCGTGTGGCCGGGGAAATGCAGGTCGGCGAAGTCCGGCAGGTCATCGCTTGCCGCCACCGCGACGAAGGCGCGCGCCAGGTCGGGCAGGTAGGCCCAGGCGTGCGGCACGTGCAGCGGCCCGGGATAGACCAGCTTGCGCTGCGCCAGCGACTTGACGATCACCAGGTCGAACCAGGAGCCGCGGCCACTGCCGAAGAAGTCGCCTGCGCGGATGACCACGCCGCGCTGGCCGCTGGCGGCGCGCGCGCGCATCTCGGCTTCGAGCTCGCAGCGGATGCGGCCCTTTGCATGGCTCGGCTGCTGCGGCGTGCCGGGCCGCAGCAAGGCGGGCATGTGTTCGCCGAAGTTGTAGACGTTGCCGGGCAACATGAAACGCGCGCCCAGCCGGCGGGCCACGTCCATGCCCTGGCGTGCGGCGGGCAGCAGCTCTTGCTGCCAGCGGGTGTACAGCGGGTTGACCGCGTGCACCACCGCACGGGCGCCGGCCGCCTGTGCGGCCAGCGTGTCGATGTCGGACAAGGGCACGGCCAGCGCGCGGGCGCCGGCCGGCAGCGGCTGCGGCGACGCACGCCGCACCTGGGCCAGCACGCTCCAGCCAGCCTGGGCAAAGGCCGCCACGGCGGCCTGGCCGAAGCGGCCGTTGGCGCCGAGCACGAGTACGGTGGGTGAGCGGGGGGTCATGTCCAGGTCCCTTTGAAAGTGTCGATGGCTGGCAGTGTGGGCGCGACGTCGACATCCGGCAATTGCCCAAGTCGGCATTCGAGCTATACATTTATGCATGGCTCAAGCGACTTTCGACTGGACCCTGGTGCGCAGCTTCCTGGCCGTGCTGGATGCCGGCAGCCTGATGGGCGCAGCGCGCAAGCTGGGGGCGCAGCAACCCACGCTGAGCCGGCACGTGGCCGAGCTGGAAGCACAGCTCGGCGCGCCGCTGTTCGAGCGCACCGGCCGCGGCGTCACGCCCACCGCGGTGGCGCTGGCGATTGCCGAATCGGCGCGGCAGATGGAGGCCGGCGCGGACGGCCTGGCACGCCAGCTGGCCGGCCAGCGCGACGCCACCGCCGGCAGCGTGCGCATCACCACCAGCCAGGTGGCGGCGGCCTACCTGATGCCGCCGGTGCTGACGGCGCTGCAACTGGCCGAACCCGGCATCCAGGTGGAGCTGGTGGCGTCCAACCAGCTGAGCAATCTGCTGCGGCGCGAGGCCGACATCGCGGTGCGCATGGTGCGCCCGACGCAAAGCTCAGTGGTGGCGCGCAAGCTGGCCGACATCCCCATCGGCGCGGCGGCCCATGCCAGCTATCTGGAGCGCGCGGGCACGCCGCGCAAACCGCAGGACTTGCTGCAGCATCGGCTGATCGGTTACGACCGCGACGACACCATCGAACGCGGCTTCGCGCGCCTGGGTTTCCCGCTGTCGCACCAGGCCTTCGCGCTGCGCACCGACGACCAGGTGGCCTATGGCAGGCTGGTCGCGGCCGGCGCCGGCATCGGCTTCGTCGCGAGCTACAACACCGCGCACTGGCCGGGGGTGCAGCGCCTGCTGCCGATGCTGCAGATCCCGCCGCTGCCGTGCTGGCTGGCGGTGCACCGCGAGATCCGCGGCAGCAAGGTGGTGCGCCGCGTCTACGACTTCCTGGCCGAGGCGATTCCGCGCGAGCTGGCGCGAACGCAGTAGCGCTCGACTCTGCACGGCGACAGGTCACATGGCGGCAGCGGGCCAGGCAAAGCCGACGGCGGGACGCCGGCAAGTCTCGAGCCCACCCCAGGACGACGCACGACTTGCGTCTTTCGGTTCAATTGATGATCAGTCAGTCCGAATGAACCGCCCCGGGATCTTAGAAGACTCCTTCGATTGAGAATGGAGCCGTCATGAGGAAGTCCCCGAAGTTCTCCCCGAGCTCGCCGGATGGGCTTTCCGGACCCGCCCCTTCATTGACACTCAACAGGGCCTCATCTGAGTGCCAGAATCCAGCGCGCAAGCGTCAACGCTTCAGCTTCCGTCACCTGGGCTTGTGCCGGCATTGGAACCGAACCCCAGACACCGACACCCCCTTCACGAATCTTCGTCGCCAACCTTTCGTCGGCGCCCTTGTCGTCGACGTACTTGGCCGCGATGGTCTTGAACGGGGGGGCCAGGTGATTCCTGTCGATCCTGTGGCAGGCGAAACAATTCTTGGTCTTGTACAACTCGTCGTCGGCGAACGCGGCGCCGCTCGGCAGCCACAGACTTAGTGCGGACAAGGCTAGGACTAGCTTCATCGCTGGAATTACCCGAAAGGTCGCGAGGGCCAGCAGGCCCCCGCGCGTCAAGAACGCGACGCTCAGGCGTCGCGCACCATTAGTTCGGCGTCAGGCGGGAGATGGCACCCTCGTCGGTCGCCACATACAGGTTGCCATCCGGCCCCTGCACCAGCGAACGGAAGCGCGCGGCGGGCATGGGCAGGTTCACCGTGGTGCGCGTGGCGGACGAGCCGTTGGCTGCGATGTCGAGCACGTCAAGTCGGTTGCCGACGGGTGTTCCGTGGATTCCGATACCGGCAAAGCCGATGATCATCTTGCCGTTCCATCCCTTCCATTGCGGACCCGTGAGGAAGGTGCCTGTGAACAGCCCCTGCGACAGGCCATCGTTGGTCCAAGCCGGCCTCATCGCATTGGGGTAGGTCTTGGTGTCGGTCATCGGCATGAACGCCCCCCTTTCCTTCGGATCCACCGCACCCATCTGATTGGGGCTGTAGCCACAGTAGTTGTCCGGGCAGGCCCCCCGGCCTCCGATGTTCGGGCGCGGATCCCAGCCAGCATTGCCCCCTGCCACCAGCGCCGTGACTTCATCGGTGTGCCAAGGTCCGTTTTCGGCGGTGTACGGCTGGTTGGTACCTGGCCGGAAGGTGATGCCTTGTGGGTTGCGGTGCCCATAGGTGTAGATGCGAGGGTCGAAGCCCGCCGGCGCGCCATTGCCGGGGGCGGCCTTGCCGTCGCGGTCGATGCGCAGGACCTTGCCGCCGATGAGGGTCGGGCTTTGCGGCACCACGCCGTTGTGCGTGTCGCCCGTGGTCACGAAGAGATAGCCGTCGCCCGGACTGAAGCGAACCCGCCCCCCGTTGTGCGCACCGGGGCCACCGAACGGATGGTCACTGGCACGAGGCTTGTACGGGATGTCGGTGACGATGTCGACGCGGTCGGACACCGCGGTCGAGTTATCGCTGACCTTGAGCCGCATCACACGGTTGGTGCCGGGAGCGCTCAGGCTCGACGTCGAATAGACGTAGATGAATCGGTTGCTGGCGAAACTGGGGTCGACAGCGACCCCTGCCATGCCGGCTTGACCCTCGCAGAACAAATCGTTCGCAGTCGAGGCGTAACCCTTGGCGTCCTTCATGCCGAGCAACTTCACCACACTTCCATTCGGCTGCCGCACCGAAAGACCGTGGCACTTCTCGGTGAAGAACATGGTGCCGTTGGCGAGGAACGCCATGTCCCACGGGCTCTCGAGCTTTGTCAGCACGTCTGCATGCGAAAGCGCCGGTGCCACCGGGGGCGATACAGCCGTCGTGACTCCGGCCGTATTGGCGCAGGCAGCGAGTGCGCAAGGAAGCGCTGCAAGAAGCAATCTGTTCATCGAGTGTCTCCTCATGGATTGTTATCCTCCCCCCAACGCGGGGCGAAGCGGAGCGATCCTATGCCTGCAATTCCGGGCTGGTCAAGCGGGTATTACCGTAGGAAGCTAAAGCGCCCCCGGCAAGGCCAAAACCGGGCCAAGACCGGCGTTGGAAGTGCCTCGATGAGCATGCCTCGAACGCCGCACTCCGCTGCGTCGGCAGCTCTTGGATCGCCATACAGGGTGCGACGACAGCCTGCGCCTCATAGTTCAGCTTCGCGAGGCTTCGGCGCGCGCACCGCCTTCGGCATCCGCGGCCTGCGCTTGAACACCGACGGCAGCCCCGCCACCGTGCCTGACCGATAGAGGCTATGGCGGCGTGGTCAGCGTCAACGAAACCAACGGCGGCTACTTCGAAACCACGGCCATGCGCAACGCGCTGCTGGCATTGCGCTGGCAGGCGCCTTTCCGACGCGCGCTGGGCACGTTCATGGCCCCGCGCCCAATCTTTTCCGCTCGGTGGCGCTCTTCGCCGCAGCGTAGACGAATGCGCTCGGCGCGCTCAAGCCACTTCATCAACTCGGCGACGGCCAGCGCGGCGGGTTCAAGCCCAACCACCCCCTGCGAAACCATTTCCCAAACCGCGGCGTGGACTGCACATGAGTGCGCCCGGGGTCGTGCGCTGGGGCTTGACCCTGCGAGGCAAGCGCTTGAACTGCTTTGCGTGAGCGGAGCCACAATAGCTGCCGAGCCCGCCGCGCCGCGTGGGCCAAGTTTCGAACAACCAATGCTGACTGGAGTTTCTATGCTCCGAACGCTGCGCATTCTTCGACCGCTCGCCGTCACCGCCACCGTCGCCGCAGTGCTCGCACTGGCACCGGTGGGTGCTACGCCGGCACTCGCGCAGGCAAGCAGGTTCTCGGCCGAGATCACGAAGATCGAGATTGCCGAGAAGCGGGTGACGCTGAAGGCGAGCATGGGTCAACAGACGCTGCGCGTGGCACCCGGTGTGGCACTCGATGCGCTCAAGCCTGGCGACAAGGTGTTGATCACGTTCGGTCAAGACGGCACCGAGTCGATCATCACCAGCATCGAGGTGATCAAGTCTTGACGCGGCGCAGCCTCCTTGCAGGCACGGCCGCGGTCGCAGTCGCCGCGGCACGGCCGGTGCGCGGCCGATCACGCGCCTCAGCTCGTGCAAAGTGCAATACACCAGGATCAACACGAAGAGAAAGATCTGCACCGCCGCAGAGCCACCGCAAAAGTGCGGCCAGATGATTTCCGACATCAGCCTGGCTTTGCCTGCCGCCACACCGCCGGGCGCCTTGGCAAAGTCGAACAGCCGCGCTCGAGGAGGTGCTGGCGGCGCATCGGGAAGTGCTGCCAACGGCCGGCTGATGTCGCCGCCGCGTCGCGCCGCAGTGCCTCGCGGCCCGCACAGACCCGGCGCGGCCGCAGCGCGGGTGGTGTGCGTTGACGAGGCTCAGCCGCGCTGCAGGTCCAGGTAGGCACCGGCCAGGCGCGGCGCATCGGCCAGGTCCAGTTGCCGCATCAGCCGCTCGGCGATGGCTTGGCCCTCCTCGTCGGGCTGGTCCTGGCGCAGCACCACCTCCAGCTCGATGAAATCGCCCAGCCCTTCGACACGGTCGAGGTGGATGCGCGTGGCGCCCACGAGCAGCAGCCAGCGCCGCTTGCGCACGCGGCCGATGACGCCGCAGCCGCGCGCCAGCGCCTCGCGCAGAGCCGCAGGGTCGCCCACCGGCACGCGCACGTAGTCCGAGGCCTTGGCCGTCTCGAGATCCGGGCGGTGGTAGTGGATCAGCTCGGCGCTGCCGTCGCCAAACTGGCGCAGCTTCAGGCGCCCCTGCGGCACCTGGAAGAAGCTGTCGTCCTGCTCGATGACGGCGGCCTCGCCGTCGGCCAAGGCGCGGGCTCATGGCAACCAAGCCTCGATGTTGGCGATACGGGCCTTGATCTCGATGTTGCGCGGCATGGGGTCGTGGCGCCCGCCCGGCGCGAGCCTTGCCTGTCACGCTTTCAGCGCTTGCGTGCCAGGTTCTGCGTCCAGTACTGAGCATAACTGCTGCCCGCGCTACCGCTGACGCAGGCCAGGCCCATCTCGTCGAAGGCCGGGTTCATCAGGTTGGCGCAGTGCCCGTCGCTGCGCATCCAGCCGTCGACGACGCGCTCGATGCCCGGGTAGCCGGCGGCTATGTTCTCGCCCAGGCTGGCCCAGGCATAGCCGGTGGCGTTGACGCGGTCGCTCATGCTTTGGCCGTCGGCGCTGGTGTGCGAGAAGTAGTTGCGCGTGGCCATGTCGGTGCTGTGCGCAGCGGCGGCTGTCGCGAGCTGGGTACTCCAGCGCAGCGGCGCCGCAGCGGCAAAGCTGCCGCTGATGCCGCAGGTGGCGCCGGCCGCGCGGCGCTGGTTGATGGCGGCCAGCGCGGCAGCCGCGAAGTCGGGAATGGCGCAACTGGCTTGCGCAGGCACGGGGGCATCCACGGGCAAAGGTGCTGGTGCTTGTGCTGGTTCTTGTGGTACGGCGTCGCCGGCCGGGGCCGGTGCGGCATCGGGCGCATCGCCGCCATCGCCGCCGCCGCAGGCCGCGAGCGACAGCAGCAAGGCGGCGCAGGCAAGGCGCGTCATGGCGCGCGCAGAAAGAAGGAACTGGGTCGGGTGCATGCCGCACAGGCTAAGCGCTGCGGTGCTGCCCAGGGGTAAGGGCTGGTAAATGCGATGCAAGGCCTATCTTCGCGCGTGGCGCCGGTCACGAGTTGCGGCATGGGCGCGGCGCGGCGCCAGCACCACAGCAGTTGCCAGCGACACGGCCAGCGGCGCGCGGGCCCACAATCACGGCAGGCGAATCCGCGCCGCGGCACGCTTTCTTGCAGGCCCGCGGCAAACTGCCCAGGAGAGCGCGCCTTGACCGACCCCGCCGACTTTTTCGATCTGCACCGGCACGGTTTTGCCCGCGTGGCGGTGGCCGTACCCCGCTGCCGAGTGGCCGACCCCGCCTTCAATGCCGAGCAAAGCCTGACGCTGCTGCAGCAGGCGCAGCAGCAGGGTGCGGCGCTGGTGCTCTTTCCGGAACTGGGCTTGTCGGCCTATACCTGCGACGATCTGTTCCACCAGCGCGCACTGCTCGACGGTTGCGAGGCGGCGTTGGCGCACATCGTGACTGCATCGCAAGGCCTCGACGCGGTGGCCGTGCTCGGCCTGCCGCTGCGCGTGGATCATTCGCTGTTCAATTGCGCCGCCGTCGTGCAGCGCGGCCGTTTGCTCGGCATCGTGCCCAAGACCTACCTGCCGAACTATGGCGAGTTCTACGAGGCGCGCCAGTTCAACCCGGCCGACCACGCGCAGTCGCGCGAGATCCGCCTGCTCGGCCAGACGGCGCCCTTCGGCGCGCAGCTGCTGTTCGAGGCGCAGGACCTGGCGCTCTTCAAGTTCCATGTGGAGATCTGCGAAGACCTGTGGGTGCCGATTCCGCCTTCGTCGTATGCAGCGCTGGGCGGTGCCACCTTGCTGCTCAACCTGTCGGCGTCGAACGTCACGGTGGGCAAATCGGCCTATCGGCACGCGCTGGCGGCGTCGCAATCGGCGCGCTGCCTGGCGGCGTACTTGTATTCCTCGGCGGGGCAGGGCGAATCGACCACCGACCTGGCCTGGGACGGGCACTCGCTGATCTACGAGAACGGCCAGCTGCTGGCCGAATCGGCGCGCTTTGCGATGGGCTCACACCTGATCACCGCCGACGTGGACCTGGAGCGCCTGGCGCGCGAGCGCCTGCGCCAGACCAGCTTCGGCCAATCCGCGGCACGTCATCGCGAGCCGCTGGCTGCGTTCAGGACTGTGCCCTTCAGCCTGGCCACCGCGGCCGCAGAGCCTGCAACGCAAGCCCTGCAGCGCCAGGTCGAGCGCTATCCGTACGTGCCGGCGAATGCCGCGCTGCGCGACGAGCGCTGCCGCGAGGTCTATCACATCCAGGTGCAGGGGCTGACGCAACGGCTGCGTGCCAGTGGCATCAAGAAGCTGGTCATCGGCGTATCGGGCGGGCTGGATTCGACACATGCGCTGCTGGTGTGCGCCAGCGCGATGGACGCACTGGGCCTGCCGCGCACAAACATCCTGGGCGTGACCATGCCCGGCTTCGCCACCGGCACGCGCACGCTCGAGCAGGCGCTGCGGCTGATGCAGGCGGTGGGCTGCCAAGCACGGCAGATCGACATCCGGCCGAGCTGCGAGCAGATGCTCGAGGACCTGGGCCACCCCTACGCGCTGGGCAAGGCGCAGTACGACATCACTTTCGAGAATGTGCAGGCCGGCGAGCGCACCAGCCACCTGTTCCGTCTGGCCAACTTCCACGACGCGCTGGTCGTCGGCACGGGCGACCTGAGCGAGCTGGCGCTGGGCTGGTGCACCTATGGCGTGGGCGACCACATGTCGCACTACAACGTCAACGCCAGCGTGCCGAAGACGCTGATCAAGCACCTGGTGCGCTGGGTCGCCGAGAGTGAGCAAGCGCTGGTGCCCGAGTCCCAGGTGCTGCTCGACGTGCTCGACACCGAGATCAGCCCCGAGCTGGTGCCGGGCGACGCCGCCGGCCAGCCCGGGCAAAGCACCGAAAGCCAGATCGGCCCCTACGACCTGCATGACTTCTTTCTCTATTACACCTTGCGCTTCGGCTTCGCGCCGTCGAAGGTGGCGTACCTGGCGCACGCTGCCTGGCACGACGTGCAGCTCGGCACCTGGCCCGAAGGCCCGCACGTGATGCGCCAGGCCTACGATCTGGCGACCATCAAGCGCCACCTGCGCAGCTTCGTCTTCCGCTTTTTCAAGACCAGCCAGTTCAAACGTACGTGCGTGCCGAATGCGCCCAAGGTCGGCTCGGGCGGCTCGCTCTCGCCGCGCGGCGACTGGCGTGCGCCGAGTGATGGCGAGGCCA
This sequence comes from Rubrivivax sp., assembly GCA_035633375.1. Lineage (GTDB taxonomy): Bacteria > Pseudomonadota > Gammaproteobacteria > Burkholderiales > Burkholderiaceae_C > Rubrivivax. The sequence goes on along the minus strand of DASQFA010000056.1, from coordinate 3,718 downwards.
CGGTTTGGCTGGCGGATGTGGAGCGCATTCCTGACGCCTGATACGTCTTGGCGTTCAATGGCGCAGGTGTCACGGGCTGCTTGCGGCACATAGCCGCCGCTCGCGAAACACCGAATTCATTCACCGCAGAGTAACGGAGGACGCAGAGTTGGCGCCGAGGATATGCAATGGATTCAAATCGTTTCCTGTATTTCTCTGCGGACCTCTGCGTCCTTCGTTCCTCTGCGGTGAAGGCTGCTTGTATTCGGCTGCTTTGCGCCGCAAGCAGCCGTAGACCCATTGCAGTTTCCCTCATTGAGCGCAAAGCCGTCGCAGTCCCAGGTCGCGACGCCGTGCCGCATGCGCGGCTCAGTGCTGGCCGAAGCCGCGCAGGCGCTCCAGGTCGAGCACACGAACGCCGCCGTACTCCACGCTGATCAACTGCGCCACCTGCAAGGCTTGCAAAGCCTCGTTCACGCGCTGGCGAGACAGCCCCACCAGGTAGCCCAGTTCCTGCTGCGTGATGCGCAACTGCCCGTCAACGCCCGGGTAGAGCACCGGATGGAACAGTGCCGCCAGGCTGCGTGCCACGCGGCCATCCGGGTCGGTCATGCGGTCGATCTCGCGCGCGCCGATGAACTGGCCGAGCCGCTCGTTCAACTGCTGCGTAATGAAGCGGTTGAAGGGAATGCTGCGCTCGATGAGCCAGTGGAAGGTGTCCACGCTCAGGCCGGCGACGGCACTCTTGCGCAAGGCCTGGATGTTGTAGCGATAGGCCTCGCGCTTGATCACCGTTCCTTCACCGAACCAACCGCCGGGCGGCAGGCCAGTGAAGGTCACCGGGACGCCCATGGCAGTGTCGTTGCTCATCTTCAGCAGGCCGTCGATGACACCAAACCAGTAGGTCACCGGACGGCCGACGCGGCACAAAAGCTCGCCGGCACCGACTTGCACGACCTTGAGGTCGCGCAAGGCCCTCTCGCGCTCGTCGCGCTGCAATTCCCGCAGCCAGGCGATGCTTACCGTTTCCGTCGGTGTCAGTGCGCGCGCCCTGGCCAGAAGACGCACGGGCGGCTTGATTCCGGCGCTATGCATGGCTTGGAGTCCAGGGAAAACACCGAGCAGAGAGTGTCGTCAATTGTCGTCGAAAAGACAACATGGCGTCAAACTAGGTACTACAGTCTGTTCCACGCAGCTTTCACCACACCGCATGCCTTGAAGTGATCGGCCAACCGAGGCCGACAAAGGAGACGCCCCAGGTGCAGAAGACATTCCCGCGCCTCATGCTCGAGCACGCGCAGCAACGCCCCGAGGCGCCCGCGCTGCGCGAGAAGGAGTACGGCATCTGGCAGAGCCTGTCGTGGGCAGACCTGGCCACGCTGGTGCGCGAACTGGCCTGCGGGCTGGCACAGGCCGGCTTGCAGCGCGGGCAGCACATCGTGGTCGTGGCAGAGAACCGCCCGCGCCTGTCGGCGGTGATGCTGGCAGCGCAGTCGCTGGGTGCCATCCCGGTGCCGCTGTATCAGGACGCAGCAGCCAACGAATACATCTTCCCGATCAACAACGCCGAGATCGCCATGGCGGTGGTCGAGGACCAGGAGCAGGTCGACAAGATGATCGAGCTGCGCGCGTCCTGCCCGCAATTGAGAAGCCTCTGGTACGACGACCCGCGTGGCCTGCGCAACTACGACACCCAGGGTCTGGCCTCGCTGGACGCGCTGGTCGAGGCCGGCCGCGCCTACCACGCGCAGCACCCGACGTTCTTCGACGAGCAGGTGGCGCTGGGCCGCAGCGGCGACGTGGCGGCGATGTTCTTCACCTCGGGCACCACCGGCAACCCGAAGGGCGTGGTGCACACGCACTTTTCGCTCATCGACCGGGCGCAGGCGGGCGCCAGCTTCGACAGGCTCAGCCCGACCGAGGAAGTGCTGGCCTACCTGCCGCCGGCATGGATCGGCCAGAACATCTTTTCCTACGCGCAGTGGCTGGTGTGCGGCTATGTGGTCAATTGCCCCGAGTCGGCCAGCACCGTGACCATCGACCTGAAGGAGATCGGGCCGACCTATTATTTCGCGCCACCGCGCGTCTTCGAAGGCCTGCTGACCACGGTGATGATCCGCATGGAAGACGCGGGCCGCCTGAAGAAGTGGCTGTTCCAGCACTTCATGGACGTGGCGCGGCGCGTCGGCCCGACCTTGATGGACGGCAAGTCCGTGCCCTTGGGCGACCGTCTGGGTTACGCGCTGGGCAACCTGTGCATCTACGGGCCGCTGCGCAACTCACTCGGCATGAGCCGGGTGCGCGTGGCCTACACCGCCGGTGAGGCCATCGGCCCCGACCTGTTCACTTTTTACCGCTCGATCGGCATCAATCTGAAGCAGCTCTACGGCAGCACCGAGACGGCCGTGTTCGTGTGCCTGCAGCCCGACAACGAAGCCAAGGCCGACACCGTCGGCGTGCCCATCGATGGCGTCGAGATCCGCCTGGCCGACAACGGCGAAATCCTGGTCAAGTCACCGGGGCTGCTGAAGGAGTACTACAAGAACCCCGCGGCCACGGCCGAGGTGCTGACGGCCGACGGCTGGTACCACACCGGCGACGCCGGCTTCCTGGATGCCGGCGGGCACCTGAAGATCATCGACCGCGCCAAGGACGTCGGCCGCATCGTCGGCGGTGCCCACGACGGGGCGATGTTCGCGCCCAAGTACGTGGAGAACAAGCTGAAGTTCTTCCCCTACATCAAGGAGGCGGTGGCCTTTGGCGACCAGCGTGCCCTGGCCTGCGCCTTCATCAACATCGACATGGAAGCCGTGGGCAACTGGGCCGAGAAGCGCAATCTGGCCTACGCCGGCTACACCGACCTGGCGCAAAAGCCCGAGGTCTATGAACTGATACGCGAGTGCGTCCAGAAGGTGAATGCCGACCTGGCCCTCGATCCGCTCTTGGCCGGCAGCCAGTTGCACCGTTTCCTGATCCTGCACAAGGAGCTCGACGCCGACGACGGCGAACTCACGCGCACGCGCAAGGTCAAGCGCGGCTTCATCGGCGAGCGCTATCAGGTGCTGGTGGACGCGCTGTACGGTGGCAAGACCAGCCAGTACATCGAAACCCAGGTCGGCTTCGAGGACGGGCGCAAGGGCATGGTCAGCGCCGATCTGAAGATCGTCGACCTGAAGGTCTTCCCGTCGGTGCGCAAGGCGGCTTGAGCGATGGGCACACACCAGATCGGCGAGGTCATCCTGGACGTCCAGAACATCAGCCTGGCCTTTGGCGGCGTGAAGGCGCTGACCGACATCAGCTTCAACGTGCGCGAGCACGAGATCCGCGCCATCATCGGCCCGAACGGCGCCGGCAAGAGCAGCATGCTCAACTGCATCAACGGCGTCTATCAGCCGCAGCAGGGCTCGATCAACTTCCGCGGCCGCACTTTCTCGAACATGAACTCGCGGCAGGTGGCCGAGATGGGCTTCGCGCGCACCTTCCAGAGCCTGGCGCTGTTCAAGGGCATGAGCGTGCTCGACAACATCATGACCGGGCGCAACCTGAAGATGAAGACCAACCTGTTCCAGCAGGCCATCCGCTTCGGCGCCGCCGAGCGCGAGGAGATCGAGCAGCGCGCGTTCGTCGAGCGCATCATCGATTTTCTCGAGATCCAGCCCTACCGCAAGACGCCCGTGGGCAAGATGCCCTACGGCCTGCAAAAGCGCGTCGACCTGGGCCGCGCACTGGCCATGGAGCC
>DASQFA010000055.1:0-3432 GCA_035633375.1 Rubrivivax sp. | reverse complement strand
CAGCCCGTGGCTACGTCGACCATGGTGAGTGTCTGGATGAAGGAGCCCGCCACCGACGCGCCGCCATGCGCGACCATGTCGACCTCGCAGAAACCCGGCGCTGGATCTTTCCAGTCATTGAAGGTCCGGATCGGGACCTCGCGGCGCACGGCCGAGTAAAAACCGACCGGCCGCCTCCGGCCGCCGCTGGCGGCGACTTTCGTGCCGACCAGCAGCCGATCGATGGTGGCCGCGCTCACACTCAAGACGAGCGCTCGATCTTGCTTGCCGAGCGTCAAGCGGCCATGCGCCTCCAGCGCCGGCAACAGAGCCGGGACCATCACCACAAGCCTTTTGCCGCAGACCCGATCGGATGCTTCCCATAATGCAATCAGTGCATCCTTGATCGTCGCACCGTACCGAGATGTCCGCTGCCTGGGCTCATCGGCGGTCTCTCCGCAAGGATGCGCGCACCGACTGATGACGACCACCTATTCCGATTTGATGACGACCAGTCATTCCGATCGATGACGACCACCTGTTCCGGGCGATCGCGACCACTGCGACAGGCCTGTGGACGGTTGTGACGAGCTCCGTTGGATGATCCTCGAATCCGGCATCGCCTGGCTCCTTTTGATCAGGAGCGGGCATGCCTCAAGAGAGATTATCCATGCGCAAGATCCGCGATGTGCTCCGGCTCAACGCCGCCGGGCTGTCCAAGCGTCAGATTGCTGCCAGTCTTGGGATCAGCCCGACGGCCGCTGGTGACTGCATCCGCCGGGCTCGGCAGGCAGGGGTTGCTTGGCCGCTGCCGGAAGATCTCGACGACCCCCACCTGGAGGCTCGGCTCTATCCGCCGCCAGCGAAGGTGTCCAGGGACCGGCGCGAGCAGCCTGACTGGGCGGCGATCCATCGCGAGTTGCGCCGGAAGGGCGTGACGCTGCAACTGCTCTGGGAGGAGCATCGGGCAACCTGCCCGGAGGGCTACGGATATAGCCGCTTTTGTGAGTTGTACAGGGCCTGGGAGGGCTTGCTATCCCCGACCATGCGGCAGACGCATGTGGCCGGCGAGAAGCTGTTCGTCGACTACGCCGGCACGACGCTGGAAGTGATCAGTGGGCTGACGGGCGAGGTGGTCACCGCCCAGCTGTTCGTCGCCGCCCTCGGGGCATCCAATTACACCTATGCCGAGGCAACCTGGACGCAGGGCCTGGCCGACTGGATCGGCTCGCATGCCCGCACTTTCGCGTTCATTGGCGGCGTGCCGGCGATGGTGGTCTCCGACAATTTGAAGTCCGGCATCAGCAAGGCCAGCTTTTACGAGCCGGCGGTCAATCGCAGCTATGCCGAGATGGCGGCGCACTACGGCACGGCCATCGTGCCGGCACGGCCGAGAAAGCCCCGCGATAAAGCCAAGGTCGAAGTCGCCGTGCTTCTGGCGACACGTTGGGTCATCGCTAAGCTCAGGAATCGGCGGTTCTTTTCGCTCGCCGAGCTGAACACCGCGATCCATGCCTGCGTCGCGGATCTCAACACCCGCGTGTCGCGGCATCTGGGCGCCAGCCGCACGCGGCTGTTCGAGGAGCTGGAGCGCGCGGCGCTCAAGCCGCTGCCGGTCGAGCCATTCATTTACGCCGAATGGAAGGAATGCCGCGCCGGCCTCGACTACCACGTCGAGGTGGAGAAGCATTACTACTCCGTGCCGCACACGTTGCTGCGCGAGACCATCTGGGCACGGATCACCGCGCGGACCATCGAGCTGTTCCATCGCGGCAAGCGCGTCGCCGTGCACGTCCGCTCCTCATCGAACCGCAAGCATACCACCGTGCGCGAGCATATGCCGTCGAGCCATCGGCGCTACGCCGACTGGACGCCCGAGCGGATCAAGCGGCAGGCAAGCGAGATCGGTCCGAAAACCGCGGCGCTGGTCGACATCATCCTGTGCGAGCGCGCCCACCCCGAACAGGGCTTCCGGTCGTGCATCGGCATCCTGCGCCACGCCAAGAGCTTCGGCGCCGAGCGGCTGGAAGCGGCGTGCGACCGCGCGCTCGATATCGGCGCCCGATCCTACAGCTCGGTCACCTCGATCCTCAAAAACAACCTCGATCGCAAACGGCCCGCGCCCGCCACGGACGGGCCGGCGATAACGCACGCCAACATCCGTGGCCCTCGTTACTTCCACTGAAGGAGAACACACCAATGCTGACGCATCCAACCATCGACCAGCTCCGGGCCTTGAAGCTCGACGGCATGGCCGAGGCCTTTGCCGAACTGCAATCGCAGGACAGAGCCAAGGATCTGGATCATGCCGAATGGCTGGCGCTGCTGCTCGATCGCGAGGCCGCCAAGCGCGGCGCCAAGCGCTTCCAGAGCCGCCTGCGCTCCGCCCGCCTGCGCCACGGTCAGGCCAGCGTCGAGGATGTCGATTTCCGCACCGCGCGCCGGCTCGACAAGGCGCTATTCCAGCAGCTCGCGGCCGGCCGCTGGATCGCCGAGCATCGCAATTTGCTCATCACGGGGCCATGCGGGATCGGAAAGTCATGGTTGTCCTGTGCGCTCGCGCAGAAGGCCTGTCGCGACGGCCACACCGTCTTTTACGCGCGGGTGCCCCGGCTGTTCGCCGACCTCGAACTGGCGCATGGCGACGGCCGCTTCACCCGGCTGTTCCGCACGCTCACCAAGGTCGCCGTCCTGGTCCTTGATGACTGGGGACCCGACCGCCTCACGGCCAGCCAGCGGCGCGATCTCATGGAGATTATCGAGGATCGCTATGGCGCCGGCTCGACGCTGATCACCAGCCAGCTTCCCGTCGAAGCCTGGCACGAGGTCATCGGCGAGCCCACCTTCGCCGACGCCATTCTCGATCGCATCGTTCACAACGCCTATCGGCTAACGCTGGACGGGCCATCAATGCGCGATCCCAAAACGGCCAAGGCGCAGACAATCGCGCCGGCCGCGGATACCGCGAGCAGCACGACCGCGACGAAGCCGGCGGCGGGGCCCAGGAAATGACGGCCATGCCCAGCACGCCGATGGCGCGTGATGACGCCAAGGTACTCCGACAGGACGCCGCATCCTGGCACGAGGGCTACCAGGCCGGGTATCGCGGGAGCCTTACCACATGCCCCTACGCTGCTGGCACAAATGAGAGCTGGTCCTGGTCGAGCGGCGCCATCGAAGGCAAAGCCGCGCGACTCGAAAGCTGTCAACACAAGATTGACGTGAACCGCGAACACTGAGATCAGCAAACGCATCCAACGGTGCTCTTCCGCACCCGCGCCACACTGGTCGTCATCGATCGGAACAGGTGGTCGTCATGCGTCGGAATGAGTGGTCGTCTTCACCGGAATGCGCAATCTGTCGATCGGCGTCAAGCGCGGTGCCTTCGTTTCTAGGTGCAGTTTCGACAGCCGCTCGATCTGGGTTTCGGGACCGAGTTCAAGTGTCACGAGG
>DASQFA010000054.1:0-11694 GCA_035633375.1 Rubrivivax sp. | reverse complement strand
GCGATGTTTCTGGGCGGCCTGCCCAAAGGCGAATTCCTGCGCGAGTTCGAGCCCGATTTCTTCTTCGACGACCAGACCGGGCATGTCGATTCGGCTGCGGCGCATGTGCCAGCCGGGCATGTAGCCTGCGGCGTCAGCAACGGCTGAGATGCCTGTGCGCAAAAGCGCAAGAGTTTCTTTTCGTGGTCTGCTGACGGCGCATAGCGGCCGCTCAAGACTTGACGAAGTAGTGCCGCTCCCGGCCATCAGGAGTCGTTCGCGGCCGGCAGCTTGCGGGCGAGCCAACGGAGTATGGCGAGTCTCGGAAAGCGAGCCCCCTTGAGGCTTCCGCAAAGACCGTGATCTTTGTGCGCCGACGTTGAAGTGACCCTGATCGGGTGAATCAGCGTCAGCAGGGTCAGATGATCGTCGGCACCGTGGGTCACAAGCGGATCAGCGTCAACCCAGCTTGATGGCCGGCGTCTCGGCAACGAGTGCCAAATGGGCGAGCAAGTCGGGCGCGACCCTCGCCACCAGATCGGCCGGAACATGGTCCAAGCGGCCGGAGTTGAGCCAACGCACCATCACAAACACCTTCAGGTCGGCAATGGTGAGACGCTGATCGGCAAAGTATCGACCCCCGCGCGATCTGAGTTGGGTCTGCAACCATGTCAGATACAGCGTCAGTGAGCCCTTGACCAAGGCTTCGCGTGCCTCCTTTAGCGCATCTGCCTGAAGGCCGAAGGTCTGCCCCAGTTTGACATTGAGATCCTCCAGCGCATCCATGACCTCGTCACACAAGAGGGCCTGATATGCATCAGTCGGGTACAGGCCCGCGAGCTTGCCGACATAGCGAGTGATGGCGTCGCTTTGGGTCACCTGCACGCCATCGACGTGCAAGGTGGGCACCTGTCCGAAAGGCGTCGACTTGCGAATCTCTGCAAATTCAGAGAACGGAAAGCGATGGTCCTCGAAGGGAATATTGCCGATCCGCATGGCCAGCCGCGCGGGCTCGCCCCGGCCGCCGTGAGTGTCGAAATAAGTGAGTTTGAGTTGAGGCATGGTGATAGGGTGGATGTGCCTGCAGCGGGCCGTGTTGAAAGACATTGCGAATGCTACGCCGGGTAGACCTACGAGTGCACTGCAGGCGGCAAAGCCGCCCCGTTCACACCACGATCTAATCCGGCGACTGAAAGAGCAGTTGCCAACGCCTCAAGCGGACCGCACTCGTTGCAGGCCAACGCCCGTTACCTCGATGCCCTGGCTGTGGTGGACGACCCCACGCAGGGCAAGCAGGCGCTGCAGCGCCTGACCACTGCGAAGAAGGATGCCGCGGGGCGCTCTTGCCCGGGGTTCAATCCACTGGCGCAACACGACGCCACACTGTTCAAGAGCCTGATGGCAGGCGAACACTGCCTGCACGGATTCACCAACCGGGACATCCGGGCACGGCTGACGTCCACGCAGTTACTGCGCTCGTGCGCAGACGACCCAAAGAAGGCCAGTGCCAAGGTCGGCCGGTGCTTCAGACGCCTGCACGCACACGGCCGGATCGCCAAGATCCCGCGCACGCGCCGCTGGCGCGTGACCAACTACGGCCGCAACGTCATGGGCACGACGATGTACCTGCGCGAGCACCACTTCCCCAATGTCTACTCTGGCGTCGTGCACTGATCATCTTCGCGAAAAGCAAAGAACTCACGGAGAAAGAATCTCCCGGCGATGTAGGTTTGGCCCTGCTCTTCGACGAGCACCCCCCGACGGGTGAGCCACTTCATCATGCGGGTGATGATCTTGTGCAAGACGGCCTGCAGCGCTTCGTCGGTTGGCGCAGGTACTTCGACGAAGGCCGGTTCACCATCGGCATCGCGTCGGTACACGCCGTCCAGCACCAGGCAGTGCATGTGTATGTTGAGATTGGCCGCCGACCCGAAGCGTTGGATCAGCGTGACCGCGCCGCTGTTGGCCTCGTCGGCCTTGAGGCCGGCCTGTCTGAGCAGGTGGCCGACGACGCGCAGCGAGGCCGTTGCGACGCGTTGCTGCGCGGCAAGGCAGAACCGGTCTGAAACGGAAGACTTCCGGTCGATGCCTCCCAGCGCCCCACCCAACCGCTCGAGACCCCAGGATGGCAGACGATTCCGTGTCGCGGTGGGCGGGTCGCGCGGTTGCGCGCAGGCGGCGCGCGGGTGGCGTGAAGCCCCGGGTTTTCACGGATCCGGTAGGTAGCCACGTATTACCTGCCCTGCCCAAGTCGATGCAAGACTTCGCCTCCAACCGGCCACAGAGCCGGAGCAGAGCCGGAACAACACTGGGAGACAAGACATGCGTGTGGTGCCGATCCGCAATGGGTTGAACCAACGTCCCGCGCCAGCCGACGGCTGCGAAGAAGGTTCGGGCGAAGTGCCCCGGTTGAACCTGCCCTTGGTCAGGCGAGACTTCCTGAAGGGATCGGGCGTCCTGATGGGCACGCTCGCAGCCGGCAGCGTGCTCGCCGTGCTGGCGCCGTCGCCGGTGTGGGCGGTGGAGTTGAAGACTCTGACCCAGGCCGAGGGCGAGACGCTGATGAAGATGGGGCGTGTGCTCTACCCGCACAAGAAGCTGCCCGACGCGGTGTATGCACTGCTGGCGAAGGATCTCGATGCGAAGGCCAGCGCCGACGCCGCGTCCGCAAAGCAGTTGCGTGACGGCGTGGCCGCGTTGAACGCGGCGGCTGGCGGCAGCTTCGCCAAGGCGGGCGACAAGAAGAAGCTCGAGATCGTCACGGCCATGGAGGGCCAGCCCTTCTTTGCCACGGTGCGCGGCCAGTGCATCACGTCGCTGTACGACAACGACATGGCATTCGCGGTCTTCGGCTTTCCCGGTTCGTCGTGGGAGAAGGGGGGCTACCTCACGCGCGGGTTCCAGGACCTGAAGTGGTTGCCCGCACCTTCGCTCGCGGCCAGCCCGAAGCCCTACTTCGGCTGACGCCAAGCCGGCGTTCGCCACGAAGACGCGCCGCGCACGGGCGCCCCCTTTGAATCCTTCGGAGACACACATGGCCAAATTCGACCAGGGCGATGATTTGGTCGTCGTCATCATCGGCTCCGGTGCGGGTGGCGGCACGCTCGCCAATGAGTTGGCGCAAAAGGGCATCAAGGTGGTGGTGCTCGAGGCCGGCGCGATGCAGTCGAGCGCCACCTTCATCAACGACGAGTGGAAGTCGTTCAGCCAGCTCGCCTGGCTCGACCCGCGAACGACCTCGGGCACCTGGCGGGTGGCGAAGGACTTCTCCGGCCTGCCGGCCTGGATCTGCAAGACTGTCGGCGGCACCACCACCCATTGGGCCGGTGCCTCACTGCGGCTGCAGGAGCACGAGTTCCGCACCAGGACGGTCTACGGCGACATCAAGGGCGCCAACCTGATGGACTGGCCGCTGACGCTGAAGGAGCTCGAGCCTTACTACGCCAAGGCCGAAGACAAGATGGGCGTCACGCGCACGAACGGCATTCCGGGCCTGCCGGGCAACAACAACTTCAAGGTGATGTACGCCGGGGCCACCCGGCTCGGTTACAAGGAAGTGCATACCGGCAACATGGCAATCAACAGCCAGCCGCGCGACGACCGTGGCCGCTGCTTGCAGATCGGCTTCTGCTTCCAGGGCTGCAAAAGCGGCGCCAAGTGGTCGACGCTCTACACCGAGCTGCCCAAGGCCGAGAAGACCGGCAACATGGATCTGCGGCCCGAGAGCCACGTGACGCGCATTGAGCACAACGCCGAGGGCAAGGTGACGGGCGTCGTCTACTTCGACAAGGACGGCAAGGAGCAGCGGCAGAAGGCGCGCATCGTCTGCGTGGCTGGCAACTCGATCGAGACGCCGCGACTGCTGCTGCTGTCGGCATCGAGCCGGTTCAAGGACGGCCTGGCCAATTCGTCGGGCCAGGTCGGGCGCAACTACATGCGCCACATGACTGGCTCGGTCTACGCGGTGTTCAAGAACCCGGTCAACATGTACCGCGGGACGACGATGGCCGGCATCGTGCGCGACGAAGCGCGCCACGACACGAAGCGCGGCTTCGCCGGCGGCTACGAGTTGGAGACGCTGTCGCTCGGGGTGCCGTTCATGGCCGCGTTCCTGAACCCGGGCGGCTGGGGCGCGGACTTCGCCTGGTACATGGACAACTACGCCAACATGGCCGGCATGTGGCTGGTGGGCGAAGACATGCCGCGCGAGACCAATCGCGTCACGCTGAACACGAACGTGAAGGACAAGTGGGGCAATCCGGTGCCCAACGTGCACTTCGACGATCACGAGAACGACATCGCGATGCGCAACCATGCCTTCACCCAGGGCGAGCGCATCTACCAGGCCGCCGGCTCGATCAAGGCCTTTCGCACGCCGCCCTACCCGTCGACGCACAACCTCGGCACCTGCCGCATGGGCGCCTCGGCGAAAGACAGCGTGTGCAACGCCCATGGCCAGACGCACGACATCGCCAACCTGTTCATATCCGACGGCAGCCAGTTCACAACCGGGGGCGCCGAGAACCCGACGCTGACGATCGTCACGCTGGCGATCCGCCAGGCCGACTACATTGCGGCCCAGATGTCTGCGCGCGCAATCTGAGCCGCGCAGACCGGACACAGACGACTATCGAAGGAGATCCCCCATGTGCGAATACTTTGTCAAGGCCGACCCGATCCTCTACGAGCAGCGCACGCGCTCGATCCGCATCCACGGCGTGCTCACGAGCATCCGGCTCGAGAACATGGTCTGGGACGTGCTGGCCGCAATGGCCGAGGCCGAGCGCTGCTCCACCAACAGCCTGATCGTGCAGTTCCACGACGAAATCCTGGCCCACCGCGGCGAGGTGCCGAACTTCGCCTCGTTCCTGCGCGTCACCGGCATGCGCTTCCTGCGGCGCAAGCTGATCGAGGCCGAGCGCGCCACCTCCGACGGGGCGGGCGCTTCCCCAAACGCGCCGGCGCACGCGCTGCCCAGGCCGGCACCGCGCGTCGTGCCGCTCGGCGCCCGCTCCTGATCGGCGGCAGCGACACGCCGCAGCAACGCACCATGGCCAAGATCATCCACAGCATGATTCGCGTGCTCGACCTCGAGCGCTCGCTGAAGTTCTATGCCGACGTGCTCGACCTGCACGAGGCGCACCGCCTCGACTTCCCGGATTTCGCGCTGGTCTACCTACGCAACGCCGAGACTGATTGCGAGATCGAGCTCACCCTCAACAAGGGCCAGACCGAGCCCTACACTCACGGCAGCGGCTACGGCCATGTCGGCGTGGTCGTGAACGACGCGGCCTCGACCCGAGACGCTCTGGTGGCCAAGGGCTACGAGCCCGCGCCGGTGAAGGAGTTCAAGCGTGGCGACGAACTGTTGGCGCGCTTCTTCTTCATCCAGGATCCCGATGGTTACAAGATCGAAATGCTGGAGCGGCATGGCCACTACCAGTAGCCCAGCAACGCCGGTGCCATCCTGCACCGGCGCCATTCGGTTGCTTCCGCGATGGCAACGATGTCGCACTGGTGCTGCCACTGGCGGCTTCCGGGCGGGCAATCTGATAGGTCGTCGGGCTGCTCTGGGTCGCAAGCCGCCGTTGATCCACTCATGCGTGAGTGTCGGCTTTGCGCCGTCAGCAGCCGTCGGCGTTCAGCCGGCCACCGCCTGCCTTACTGCATGCTCCCATCCAACCATCAGTTCGCCGGCGCGTTCGCGTGTCATGGTCGGCAGGAAGCTTCGCTCCACCTGCCACTGCGCCGCCAGTTCGTCCTTGTTGCCATACACCCCGACCGCCAGGCCCGCCAGATAGGCCGCGCCCAGCGCGGTGGTCTCGATGACCTGCGGGCGCACCACCGGGATGCCCAGCAGATCGGCCTGGAACTGCATCAGAAGGTCGTTGACGCAGGCACCCCCATCGACGCGCAACTCCGCCACCGGCGCGCCGCCGCTGGCCACCGCATCGCGGCTCATGGCCTGCAACAGTGCGGCGCTCTGGAAGGCGATGCTCTCCAGCGCGGCGCGTGCAATGTGTGCCATGGTGCTGCCGCGCGACAGGCCGACGACGGCGCCGCGGGCATCGGGCCGCCAGTAGGGCGCACCCAGGCCGGTGAAGGCGGGCACGACGATCACGCCGCCGCTGTCGGGCACGCTCTCGGCCAGCGCCTGCACCTCGGCGCTGGAAGAGATGGCGCGCAGCCCGTCGCGCAACCACTGCACCACCGCGCCTGCGATGAACACGCTGCCTTCGACGGCATATTCGGGTGTGCGGCCGGTCTGCGCCGCGGCCGTGGTGATGAGGCCGTTGCGCGAATCCTGGAACTTCTCGCCGGTGTGCATCAGCATGAAGCAGCCGGTACCGTAGGTGTTCTTCGCCAGCCCGGCGCTGAAGCAGGCTTGGCCGAAGAGCGCGCTTTGCTGGTCGCCTGCCATGCCGGCGACAGGGATGGCGGCACCGAACAATGCAGGGTTGGTGTGGCCGAAGACATGGCTCGAAGGGAATACCTTCGGCAGCACGCTGTCGGGAATGTGCAGCGCCTTCAGCAGCTCGTGGTCCCAGACGTTGTGGCGGATGTCGAAGAGCATGGTGCGCGATGCGTTGCTCACGTCGGTGGCGTGCAGCGCATGCGGCCCGGCCTTGTCGGGACCGCCGCCGCTGAGGTTCCACAGCAGCCAGCTGTCCACCGTGCCGAAAGCCAGCTCGCCCTGGGCCGCGGCGATGTGAGCGCCGTTCACATGGTCGAGCAGCCAGCGCAGCTTGGTGGCCGAGAAGTAGGCGTCGACGCGCAGGCCGGTGGAGCGCTGGATGGCCGCCTCAAGCCCCTGCGCGCGCAACTGCGCACACAAGGGCTCGCCGCGCCGGTCCTGCCAGACGATGGCGTTGTGCACCGGCTGCCCGGTGCGGCGATTCCACAGCACGGTGGTCTCGCGCTGGTTGGTGATGCCGATGGCGCTGATGTCTGTGGCCGCAAGCCCGGCCTTGGCGATGGCCTCGTGTGCGGTGGCCAGCTGCGTGGCCCAGATCTCGATCGGGTCGTGCTCCACCCAGCCCGGCTGCGGAAAGATCTGCCGGATCTCGCGCTGCGCCATGGCCACGATGCGGCCGCGTTCGTCGAAGACGATGCTGCGTGAACTGGAGGTGCCCTGGTCCAGGGCCAGCAGGTAGCTCATCGCTCACTCCTGTTGCTGATTCCTGTTGCTGATTTTCGGTGCGACTTCGGCGGCTGCTTTGGCGATGATGGCCGGCAGTGCATGCGCGCGCCTCCTGCAGCGGTGATCGGATGATTTCACTGCGCGCCTTGCACAGCCGCTACCCGTTCGTTTGGGGCGTGCGCAGCAGCCGATCATGCTCCTTCGTGACCACCGCGTAGCACTCGCAGCTCGAGCGCTCCAGCCCCGATCGGTCAAGCACCTTGATATGGCCTCGCGAGTAGCGGATCAGGCCCGCCTTCTGCAGTTTGCGGGCGCTTTCGGTGACACCTTCGCGGCGCACTCCCAACATGTGGGCGATCTGCACCTGAGTCATCTGCAGTTCATCGCCCGACAGTCGGTCCAGGCTGAGCAGCAGCCAGCGACACAGCTGCTGGTCCACCGAATGGTGCCGGTTGCACACTGCGGTCTGTGCCATCTGCGCGATCAGCGCCTGGGTGTAGCGCAGCAGCAGATGCATGACCAGTGGTGAGCCCTCGAACTGCTCCTTGAGGGCGTGGGCCCGCATCCGCAATCCGTGGCCGGCACTTTGCACCACCGCACGGCCGGGCGTGGAGCCGCCACCCATGAAGGCCGAAATGCCGACGACGCCATCATTGCCGACCACGGCGATCTCGGCCGACGCGCCGTTTTCCATCACGTAAAGCAACGCCACGATGGCCGTCGTCGGAAAGTACACGTGGCTCGGCGTGCTGCCGGATTCGTACAGCACCTGGCCCAGCGGCATCTCGACCGGTTCGAGATGCGAACGCCATCGCTGCAGATCGGCCGATGGCAGCGCCCCAAGCAGGTGGTTCGTCGCCAACCCGTGTGCCGGTGCCCGTGAGGCCGCGGCCTGGTTGTCCACCAGATGCAGTCCGCCCATCAAGACCCCTTCGCGGGAGTGCCCGCCTGACTTGCTTGCGCACCCCCTGGCAACGCCAGCGTGACGACGAAACGGCTGCCCAGCCCGCTGCCCCCACTGAAGGCGCGCACCGTGCCGCCATGTGCCTCGACCAGCGCACGCACCACCGCCAGCCCGATGCCCCGGCCGACGCCATTGAATCCGAGCGCCTGGATATCGGGCGCGAAAGGCTCGAAGATGTCGGCAAGAGCCTGCGCCGTGATGCCGATGCCGTTGTCGGACACGGTCAATACCGCGGCATCGTCCAGTACCTCCAGCGCAAGCCGGATCTCGCCGCCGTCCGGCGTGTATTTGCTGGCGTTGTCGAGCAGGTTGCCGACAATCTGTGCCAGCCGCGCACGGTCGCCCATCAGCCTGACGGCGCTGCCGGGCAGCTGAGCGCTGAACTTCTGCTGGCGCACGTCCATCGACGCCCGGCAGCCCGACAGGGCGTCGTCGATGACGCCCACGAGGTCGACTTCGTCGCGCTCGAGCCGCAGCATCCCGGCCTCGGCATTGGCCACGTCCTGCGCTGCGCCGACCAGGCGTGACATATGCCGTGCCTGCTGTTCGACGATCGACTGCACCCGCGGCAGCAAGGGCTCGTCGCTGTGCGTGCGCCCCAGCATCGCCGCGGCCAGGCGCACCGGCGCCAGCGGATGGTCCAACTCCTGCGCCACCAGGCCCATCAATTCGGCCTGGCGCTTGCGCGCGCGTTCTGCGGCGGCCTGCAGTTCCTGCGCACCCAGGGCGGCGAGCACCAGTCGCTCGTTCGCCTCGCGCAACTCGGCATTCCTTTGCTCGTGTACGGCCCATGCCGGGTCGGCGCGTGTGCACTCCAGCCCAGGCGTCGAACCGGGCATCTGCGGCGGGTCGCCGCCTGCAGGCGGCTTGCCATGAAACGCGCAACTGCCAGGCCCATGCCGCTTGGCGCGGTACATGGCGTCGTCGGCCTTGCGGATCAGCAGGTCGATATCCTCGCCGTCGTCCGGATACAGACTGATGCCGATGCTCGCCGAAAGCTGCAGCACATGCCCGCCCACGCGGTACGTCTCGGCGATGGCCGCGATGAGCTTGCCAGCGATCAGCTCGGCGTCGGACGGCTGGGACACTTCACTCAGCAGGATCAGGAACTCGTCGCCGCCGTAGCGGCTGACCGTGTCGGCTTCGCGCACCGCGCAAGCCAGACGCTGCGCCACCGTCTTGAGCACCTCGTCACCCAGCGCGTGGCCGAGCGAATCGTTGACTGGCTTGAAGTGGTCGAGGTCCAGGAACAGCAGCGCCATGCGGCTGCAGCGGCGTTTGGCGCTGGCCAGCGAACGCGCACAGCGGTCGAACAGCAGCGCCCGATTGGGCAATTGCGTCAGGGCGTCGAGACCGGCCGCGTGCGATGCGGTCTGCAACGCCTGCTCAGCCGCCTCGGCTTCATCCTGGTGGCGCAGTGACGCGAGCACCAGTTGCTCGTTGGCTTCGAGCATCGCAGCCGGCTGGTTGCGGCCGAGCTGGCTTTCCGCCACGACCAGCTCCTGCAGCAGGCGCACCAGCAAGGCACGCGCCGAATCCACCTTCGTCTGCATACCGGCCAGGTCGCGCTCGGACTGCTGCGGCGTGCCAGGCTTCGGGTCAGGGGTGTCGTTCACCGAAAGGGGCTCGCGAATGGAATCTTCAGTCATCTTCGGCGACGTCCACCGCGCCTGGCAACTCATCGTGGCGCTTGCGCGTGGGCCGCCCGCCGAGCAGGCCTTCCTGGTCGGGCAGCATCTGGCCGATGCGGATGCCGGCTTCGTCGATGCTGAACTCGCGCAGCTGGTTCGAATGCGCGCTGGCGCGCAGCTTGACGACGGCGATGACACGCAGCAGCCGGCTGTCGACCTCGATGTAGCGTTGCACGATGATGGCGTCGGTCAGGAACGCGGCGCCGTAGGGGCTGAAGCGCAGGTCGGTGTAGCGGTCCTCCAGCTCCGAGGTGATGAGTACGGTGATGCCTTCGCCGGCCATCACCGTCACCAGCCGCAGCAGCGATTCGCGGAAGTCGTCGCGGAAGGTCGGCGCCAGCGCCAGCTCGAAGCCGGTGAGCGAGTCGATGACGACGCGCGTGGCCTTCAGCCGGCGCACTTCGCTCAGCAGCAGCGACACCACCTCGTCGATCGACAGGTCCGAGCCGCGGCTGTCCACCAGCCCGACCTGGCCACTTTCGACCAGGTCGACGAGCACGCGGTTGCGCGCCCGGTTCGGGTGCTGCTCGAAGGCGGCGATGACGCCGGTTTCACCGCCCCGCACGCCTTCGGCCAGGAAGGTGGCGGCCAGGATGCTCTTGCCCGAACCCGAAGGGCCGGCCACGAGCACCGAGTAGCCGCGTGGCAACCCGCCACCGAGCATCTCGTCCAGGCCCGGCACGCCCGTCATCAGCCTTGGGGCTTGCGCTGGCGCAGGCGCAGGCAAGCCGGCGGGCTTGCCCGTTCCCAGACCAGCCGGCGCGAACACCTTGATGCCGGCCGCGCTGATGCGGAAGGTGTGCAGCCCCGGCAGCGTCGGCTGGCCGCGCATCTTCATGATTTCGAGCTTGCGCACCATTGAATTGCGCTGCACGCTCTGGCGCAGCCAGATCAGCCCGTCGGCCACCGTGAACACCGGGTTGGCGTCGGACTCGACGAAGTATTCGCCGAGCAGGAAGGTGGTGGCCTGCCAGCTGGTCATGAGCATGCCCAGTTGCTGCACGAACTGCTGCAGCTTGTGGTGCGGATTGCTCTCGCTGGCGCTGGCGAACACCACCGAGCGGAACGAGTCGACGAACACCAGCGCGGGGCTGTACTGCGTGACCGCATCGACGATCTGGCGCAGCACCTGGTCCAGCTCGCCGGCCATGGCGGCTTCCGACAGGTTGATGAAGCGCACCGAGCGGTCGATGGCCTCGTGGTCGAAGAAGTCGAACTGCTGCTGGTAGCGCAACATCTTCAGCGGCGGCTCGCCCAGCACGGTGAAGTACAGCGCCGGTTGTGCGGGCGTGGCCAGCGTAAACATCATCTGGTGCGCCAGCGTGGTCTTGCCGCAGCCCGGCGGGCCGGCGATGAGATTGAACGAGTATTGCGGCAATCCGCCGCCCAGCACTTCGTCCAGGCCCGGCACGCCGGTGGACAGCCGCTGGATGACAACTTTGGTGCTCATGGCAAGGTGTCCTGCGCGGCCGGGCCGCTTGATGGGTTGTCCCACACCGAACGCAACAGGCGCGCGGTGAGCGAGGGGCCGATCAGGCTGACCAGCAACTCGTGGAAGGTGTTGAGAAACGCGCTGCCGCCGGCTGCCGCTTCGGCGCTGCTGCGCTGCGCCAGAACAGACTTCAACACCGCCGGGTCGGTGTCGGTGAGCACGCCTTCATCACGGCCTGCCAGCCACGGATGCTGTGTTGCGCTCAGGTGTACGCTGCGCCGGTAAAGCGCGACCAAGCCCATGGGTCCGACGATGGGTGTCAGCGCATCGTCGATCTCGTCCCAGATGGCCAGAACCGCGGCTGCGATCTGCGTGGGATCCGCGTCGTTTCCGACCCGGTTTGCCAGAGGCTGTTGCATTCGCCGCCACTCCTCCTGTTTGATGGAACCACGATCCGTTCACTGACGGTTCCGTGAATCGTACGTTA
>DASQFA010000053.1:0-4610 GCA_035633375.1 Rubrivivax sp. | reverse complement strand
TGGTCGATACCTGGGCCACCGTGGGGTCGTGCGCGCAGATCGGCAAGAACGTGCACCTGTCGGGCGGCGTGGGCATCGGCGGCGTGCTCGAGCCGCTGCAGGCCGGGCCGACCATCATCGAGGACAACTGCTTCATCGGCGCGCGCTCCGAGGTGGTGGAAGGCGTCATCGTCGAGGAAAACTCGGTCATCAGCATGGGCGTGTACATCGGCCAGAGCACGAAGATCTACGACCGCGCCAGCGGCGAGGTGAGCTACGGCCGCATTCCCGCCGGCTCGGTGGTGGTCAGCGGCAACCTGCCCAGCAGCGACGGCAAGTACAGCCTGTACTGCGCGGTCATCGTCAAGCGTGTGGACGCGCAGACGCGCTCCAAGACCAGCATCAACGAGCTATTGAGGGCGTGAATCCGCCCACCCCCGCAGCGCCTTCGGCGCTCCCCCTCAAGGGGGCGCCGCTGGCGGCCCTGCGCAGCCGGTTCCGCGGCGACCGCTCGGCCGCAGCGGTTTGCGCGTCTGACGGGCGGCGTGATATGGGCAATCGCAACTGAGGCACAAAGCAATGAGCGCAGGCAACATGGAAAAGGTCTTGCGGCTGATGGCCGACAAGAACGCATCGGACGTCTACCTGTCGGCGAACACGCCGATCCTGATCCGCATCAACGGGCAGATCCTGCAGTTGTCGGACCAGGTGCTGGGGCCGCCGCAGATCCGCCAGTTGCTGGGCGAGCTGCTCGCGCCGCAACAGCTCGAGGAGTTCGACGACACCGGCGAGCTGAATATCTCGGTCAGCCTGACGGGCATCGGCAGCTTCCGCCTGTCGGCATTCCGTCAGCGCGGCACGATGGCGGCGGTGTTCCGCTGCATCCCTTTCGACATCCCCGCGCTCGACACGCTCGGCCTGCCGCCGCTGCTGTCCACGCTGGTGCTCGAGAAGCGCGGCCTGATCCTGATGGTGGGCGCCACCGGCACGGGCAAGAGCACCACGCTGGCGTCGATGCTGGAATGGCGCAACCAGCAGGCCACCGGCCATATCCTGACGATCGAGGACCCGATCGAGTTTCTCTTCAGCAACAAGAAATCGGTAGTCAACCAGCGCGAGGTCGGGCGCGACACCGATTCGCTGCAGGTGGCGCTGAAGAACGCGCTGCGCCAGGCGCCGGACTGCATCCTCATCGGTGAGATCCGCGACCGCGAGACCATGACCGCGGCCATCTCGTACGCGCTGTCCGGGCACCTGGTGCTGGCCACGCTGCATGCCAACAACAGCTATCACGCACTCGGCCGCATCCTGTCGTTCTATGCGCCCGAGGCACGGCCGGCGCTGCTGTCCGACCTGGCGGCGGGCTTGCGCGCGATCATCTCGCAGCGCCTGCTGCGCGCGCAGGCCGGCGGGCGCGTGGCGGCGATGGAAGTCCTGCTCAACACCGTGCTCGTCGCCGAACTCATCGAACAGGGCAACGTGGCGGGTGTGAAGGAGGCGATGGAAAAATCCCTGGCCGAAGGCTCGCAGAGCTTCGAGGCCGACATCGCCCGCCTCATCACCGAAGGCGTGATCTCGCGCGACGAAGGCATGGCCTATGCCGATTCGCCCACCAACCTGTTGTGGCGGCTGCATAACGACATGGCACCGGTGTCAAAGGCCAGCGCCGCCAAGGAAGAGAGCGAAGGCGCCACCTTCACCGACATCACGCTGGACGTGCTGCCGCCCGAATCGCGCGCGGTGCCGCTCGGCCCGCGATGAGCATGCCCGCTCGGCCGCTGCCGGTGCGCCGCAGCGTCGCGCGAGGCGGGAGCACGCGCCTGGCGAGCCTGCCCCGATGAATGCCTTGCGCCTGGCCGAGGCGCTGATCGCGCGCGCCAGCGTCACGCCCGACGATGCGGGCTGCCAGGCCCTGCTGGCACAACGGCTGGCGCGGGCCGGATTCGAGTGCGAACCGCTGCTGCACGGGCCGCAGGACTTTCGCGTCACCAACCTGTGGGCCATCCGTCGCGGCGCCCGCCCCGGCCCGACCATCGCCTTCGCCGGCCACACTGACGTGGTGCCCACCGGCCCGCTGGAGCAATGGCGCAGCGACCCCTTCGTGCCGACGCACCGCGAGGGCCACCTCTACGGCCGGGGTGCGGCCGACATGAAGACCTCGATCGCCGCCATGGTGGTGGCGGTGGAGGAATTCGTGCAACGGCATCCAGCACATGCGGGTGCGCTTGCCTTCTTGCTGACCAGCGACGAAGAAGGCCCTTCGCTCGACGGCACGGTGCGCCTGGTGAACCTGCTGCAGCAACGCGGCCAGGCGCTCGACGCCTGCATCGTCGGTGAGCCGACCTCGGTGGAGCGACTGGGCGACATGATCAAGAACGGGCGCCGCGGCACGCTGTCGGGCAAGCTCAGCGTCAACGGCGTGCAGGGCCACATCGCCTACCCGCATCTGGCACGCAACCCGATCCACGACGTGGCGCCGGCGCTGGCCGAACTGGTGGCGATGCGCTGGGACGAGGGCAATGAGTTCTTCCCGCCCACCAGCTGGCAGATGTCGAACCTGCATGCCGGCACCGGCGCCGGCAACGTCATCCCGGGCGCGCTGGAGCTGATGTTCAACTTCCGCTTCAGCAATGAATCGACGCCCGGGTCGCTGAAGGCACGCGTGCACGAAGTGCTCGACCGCCATGGCGTCGACTACCGCCTGGCCTGGACGCTGGGCGGCGACACCTTCCTCACGCCGCCGGGCAGTCTGAGCCAGGCCCTGAGTGCGGCGATCCACGACGAGACGGGCGTCACCCCCAACCTGTCCACCACGGGCGGCACCTCGGACGGGCGCTTCATCGCGCGCATCTGCCCGCAGGTGGTGGAGTTCGGTCCGATCAACGCCAGCATCCACAAGATCGATGAACACGTGGCCGTGGCCGACATCGAGCGGCTGAAGAACATCTACCGGCGCACGCTGGAGAAGCTGCTGACGTGAGGCTGCTGCCGTTGATCGAGCGCTGCAGCGCCCGCCTCCAGGAGGCGGGCGTTTGTTTTGGGCATGGCACCACCAACGCCTTCGACGAGGCGGTGTGGCTGGCGCTGTGGAAACTCGGCCTGCCGCTCGACGATCTGGATGGCGTGGCCGACATGGAGCTGTCGAGCGCACAGCAAGCCGGCATCGACGCCTTGATCGACGCGCGCATCGCCACGCGCAAGCCGGCCGCCTACCTGACCGGCGAAGCCTGGCTGCAGGGCCTGCCCTTCTTCGTCGATGAACGTGTCATCGTGCCGCGCTCGCTGATCGCCGAGCCCTTGGTCGATGGCACGTTCGACACCTGGCTGGCGCAGCCGCCGACACGCGTGCTCGACCTGTGCACCGGCAACGGCAGCCTGGCGGTGCTGGCGGCGCTGGCCTGGCCCGAGGCGCAGGTCGACGCCACCGATCTGTCTGCACAGGCCCTGGTCGTGGCGCGGCGCAATGTCGAGCGGCATGAGCTGCGCACACGCACCGCTCTGCGCCAGGGCGACGGCCTGGCGGCGGCGCAGGGCCGCTACGACCTGATCCTTTGCAACCCGCCCTATGTGAACCAGAACTCGATGAAGCAACTACCGGCGGAATACCGCGCAGAACCCGCCATGGCGCTGGCTGGTGGCCCCGATGGCATGGACTTCGTGCGCAGGCTGATCGAAGGTGCTGCCGGGCATCTGCAGCCCCAAGGCGCACTGGTGCTCGAGATCGGCCACGAGCGGCCGCACTTCGAAGCCGCGTTCCCGACACTGCAACCACTGTGGCTGAGCACCAGCGCCGGCGACGACCAGGTGCTGCTGCTGACGCGTGAGCAACTGACATGATCAACCTGCGCAACCTGACCCTTCGCCGCGGCACCAAGATCGTGCTGCAGGGCGCCAACCTGACGCTGCACCCGGGCGAGAAGGTCGGCCTGATCGGCCGCAACGGCGCCGGCAAGTCGAGCCTGTTCCTGCTGCTCACCGACCGGCTGCACGCCGACACCGGCGACGTGGAGATCCCGCCGCGCTGGGTCATCGGCGAAGTGGCGCAGTCGATGCCCGAGACCGAGGACGGCGCCACCGACTTCGTGCTGCAGGGCGACCTGCCGCTGCAACGCGCGCAAGCCGCCTTGCACGCGGCCGAGGCCTCGGGTGACGGCCATGCCATGGCCGATGCGCACATGGCGCTGGACGAAGCCGGCGCCTTCGACGCGAATGCCCGCGCACAGGCGCTGCTGCTCGGCCTGGGCTTTCGCGTGGCGCAGCTGGATGCGCCGGTGAACAGCTTTTCCGGCGGCTGGCGCATGCGGCTGCAACTGGCGCGCGCGCTGATGTGCCCGGCCGACCTGCTGCTGCTGGACGAGCCCACCAACCACCTGGATCTGGACGCCATCCTGTGGGTGGAGGATTGGCTCAAGCGCTACGCGGGAACGCTGCTGGTCGTTTCGCACGACCGCGATTTCCTCGACGGCGTGGTGAACGTGATCCTGCACATCGACCAGAAGAAGCTGAAGCGCTACGCGGGCAACTACTCGGATTTCGAGGTGCAGCGCGCGCAGTCGATCGTGCTGGCCTCGAGCCAGCGGGTAAAGCAGGAGCGGGAACGCGCCCACCTGCAATCCTTCATCGACCGCTTC
>DASQFA010000052.1:0-1773 GCA_035633375.1 Rubrivivax sp. | reverse complement strand
TCCACCATCTCGGCCAGGATCGGGCTCAGCGGGTTGTTGCCCAATGGGTTCAGGTCATAGGGCGAGAAGATGCGCGAGGCCATCTCGGCGGCCAGGTACATCGGCGAGTAGTCCAGCGTCCACTGGCCGGTGAGCATCTCCATCGGGCCGCGGCGCATCGGGCTGAACCTGGATGCGTCGGAGACGCGTTTCCAGAAGTCCTCGAGCGCGGCCTTGGCGCCATCGGCGCCGCCGTGCGCATGGCCGCTGGCCATGACGGCCGCGTTCATGGCGCCGGCCGAGGTGCCGGAGATGCCGTCGAAGGTAAGCCAGGGTTCTTCGACCAGGCGGTCGAGCACGCCCCAGGTGAAGGCGCCGTGGGCACCGCCGCCTTGCAGCGCCAGATCGACCAGGAGGGGGTTTCGATGAACGGTGGGCATGGTGGGATAGGGAAATTGTGCAGCGCAGCATGATAACGCTGCCGCCGTGTCGCCACAATGACAACCCTTGGAATGGCTGCCCTATGTCCGCATCGCGGCCCCCCCCCCCGGACGCCCCCCATGGAGCGCCGCCACTGAAGGGCTCCACGCGCGCCAAGCGGGCCGCGGCAATGTGGATCTAGCGGCGCACTTCGCCCTGCCCCAGCACCACCCACTTCAGCGAGGTCAGGCCCTCCAGGCCGACCGGCCCGCGGGCGTGGAACTTGTCGGTGCTGATGCCGATCTCGGCGCCCAGCCCGAACTCGAAGCCATCGGCGAAGCGCGTGCTGGCGTTGACCATCACGCTGGCGGAATCGACCTCGCGCAGGAAGCGCATCGCGTGGGAGTGGTTCGTGCTCAGGATCGAGTCGGTGTGGTGCGAGCCGTAGCGGTTGATGTGGGCGATGGCTTCGTCCAGGCTGGCGACGAGCTTGATGCTGATGACCGGCGCCAGGTATTCCTCGGACCAGTCGGCTTCGGTGGCATCGGCCAGGTCGGCGCCCGGCACGGCGGCGAGCAATGCCTTCGATGCCGCATCGCAGCGCATCTGCACGCCCTTGGCCGCGAAGATGGCGCCGATGCGCGGCAGGAAGGCCGGCGCCACGGCACGGTGCACCAGCAGCGATTCGGCGGCATTGCAGGGGCTGTACTTCTGCGTCTTGGCGTTGTCGGTGACGGCGACCGCCATGTCCAGGTCGACCTGCTCATCCACGTAGACATGGCAGTTGCCGTCCAGGTGCTTGATCACGGGCACCCTGGCTTCGGCGCTGATGCGCTCGATCAGCGACTTGCCGCCGCGCGGGATGATCACGTCCACGTATTCGGGCATGGCGATCAGACGGCCCACGGCCGTGCGGTCGGTGGTGGCCACGAGTTGCACCGCATCGGCCGGCAGGCCGGCATCGACCAGCGCGCCTTGCACCTGCTGCCACAGCGCCAGGTTGGACTGCAGCGCCTCGGAGCCGCCGCGCAGGATGCAGGCGTTGCCGCTCTTGATGGCCAGCGACGCCGCTTCGATGGTGACGTTGGGCCGGCTCTCGTAGATCATGCCGAACACACCCAGCGGCACGCGCATGCGCCCGACGCTGATGCCGCTGGGCTGGCGTTTCAGTTCGCTGATCTCGCCCACCGGGTCGGGCATGGCGGCGATCTGTTCGCAGCCTTCGGCCACGGCGGCGATGATCTGCGGCGTGAGCTTCAGCCGGTCGAGCAGCGGCGCGGCCAGGCCCGCCGCGCGCGCCGCCTCCAGGTCGGTCGCGTTGGCCTGCTGCAGCGCCTGGGTGTGCGCGCGCAGCCGCGCGGCCAGATGGCGCAG
>DASQFA010000051.1:0-2496 GCA_035633375.1 Rubrivivax sp. | reverse complement strand
CAGTACAGCGCGCGTTCGATTTCCGCGAAACTGCTGGCGATGGGCATGATGCCGATCGGCACGCCCAGCTGCCTCTCGATCTGGGCGCGCGAGATCACGCCCCGCACACGATGCGGCGTCTGCGCAGTGGCCGTTTGCGCCACCAGCAAG
This sequence comes from Rubrivivax sp., assembly GCA_035633375.1. GTDB lineage: Bacteria > Pseudomonadota > Gammaproteobacteria > Burkholderiales > Burkholderiaceae_C > Rubrivivax. The sequence goes on along the minus strand of DASQFA010000051.1, from coordinate 2,346 downwards.
TGGTTGCGGCCAAAACGCTTGAGCGTGGCGACGAGGTGGCCCACGGTGGCGGTCTTCATGCGGTCGAAATCGATGGCGTCCAACATCGACAAAGGCGTCATCAAATCACCGACCGACAACTCGTCGTGGTGCAGGTTGCGCTCCGAGACGATGCGCATGAGCCGGTCGCCATGCAGGTCGGTGGTGGTGATCAGGCCCTCCAGCGAAGGCATCTCGCTGACCACGAAAAGCATGCGCACGCCCTGGTAGATCATCACCTGCTCCGCCTGGCGCAGGCTGGTGGACGGGACCACGTTGGCGGCCTTCACCAGGGTGAGGTCGGTCATCACGTTCAGCGCTGGCGAATCCAGCGTCACCGCACCGTTGGACATCGGTTGCACCTGGGCCAGAGCGATGCCGGGCTCGAGGCGAAAGGTCGGCAGGCTGGCGTCGTGATTCATAGGGGCTCCTGTTTGAGTGGACGCGCAGGAACGCGTCGGCTGCCCAGCAGATTAAGACCAAAACCGTTCGCGCACCAGCCCGCGAGCATTGGGGAAAGCACGCAGTCTTTCTCCTGGGCACTGGCGTTCATTGTTCGAAGTTGCATCGTTCGACGCAATGGCTGCAAGCGGCGCATTCCTGACCTTCGTGGCCGCGCGCATTGCGGACGTTCGCTTCAACCCTTTGCGCCCGCTGGCCGGCAATGGGGTGGCCAACTCCGTTCAGCAAATTCTTATTCTCTCCGTTGGCCACCCCATTGCCGGCCGGGTTCGTTGTCCACCCAGGGCTGTGTCATGCATCGCCGCAAGTTGCTGATGTAGCGCGGAGAACACACGGTGGTGGCTTTTTCGCTTCGATGCTGCTACAAATGCTGGCATGGAAGCTGCCGCGCCGGGACCGGAATTTGAGCTGTCTCGAGTTCGCGTGCGCCTGATCTGCGCCGCGGAGCGTGTCGAGTGGGACACCTTGATGCGCGCGCACCACTACCTGGGTCTGACTGCCATGGTGGGGCGCAGCCTGCGCTACGTCGCCGAGGTCGATGGCCGCTGGCTCGCCCTGCTCGGGTGGGCCTCCCCGGCGCTCAAGTGCGCGAGCCGAGATGCCTGGATCGGCTGGTCCCCCACCTTGCAGTGGCAACGCCTGTCGCTGATCGCCAACAACAGTCGCTTCCTGATTTTGCCGGGCTTGCGGGTGAAGAACCTGGCCTCGCGCATTCTGGGGCTGAACCTGGCTCGACTGAGCGAGGACTGGCGGGCCGCCCACGGACATGGGCTGGTGCTGTGCGAGACCTTCATCGACCCCAGCCGCTTTGCCGGCACCTGCTACCGCGCGGCCAACTGGATCGAGCTCGGCCGCACCCGGGGCTTTGCCAAATCCAACGACACCTACGTCGAGCACGGCAGCGCCAAGCAGATCTGGGTCTACCCCTTGCACCCTCAGGCGCCAACGATCTTGTCTGCTGCCCTGGCGCACCCGCAACTTCCCCGGCTGGAGGTCAAGATGATGACTCTGACTGACGACGATGCGTACTCGCTGTTTGCGCGACTGCAGGCGATGGACGATCCACGCGCGCGCAGGGGGATGCGTCACCATCAACGCTCGTTGCTGGCGATCATCCTGTGTGCAGTGATCAGCGGCGCACAGGGCTCCACGGCCATCGGCGAATGGGTCAAACGCCTGCCCACGGCGATGCTGCGGCGACTGCGCTGCCGGCGCGGCGCCGACGGCCGCTACGAGCCACCGTCCGAGCCCACCATCCGGCGCATGCTCAATGCCATCGACATCGAGCAACTCGAGCGTCAGCTTGGCGATTGGCTGCAAACCCATGGCGTGGTCGACGAGCCCGTGGCGCTGGACGGCAAGGCCTTGCGCGGCACGCGGGGCAAAGGCCAGGCACGGCAACTGGTGGCCGCCTTCGGGCACCACAGCCACGTCGTCATGAACCAGGTCGAGGTGCCCGACAAGGCCAGCGAAATGAAGGTCGTCAAGCCCTTGCTCGACTCGATCCCTCTGGCCGGGCGTGTCGTCACCGCCGATGCCCTGCACACGCAGCAAGAGACCGCTCGCTACCTGGTCGAGGACAAACAGGCGCACTACCTGTTTACCGGTCGGGATAGAAGTGCGGCGCGCACGCACCCGTAGGGTCCGGTGGCAACTCCATCGGTTTCCCGATGGGCCTCAGTCCGGCTCCCAATAGCTGCGACGTTTCCGCAAGCCCCCCTACGATCCCGGAAGGCGGGATTTCCCCGTTCCGGTTCTGACCTTGGCTATCCTTCATGGGCCTTCCCACATACGCGGCGAAGCTCAAGCACTGACATACATACACCCCACCTGCGCTGGTTTACCCACGAGCTCGTCCCCTCTTTT
>DASQFA010000050.1:0-7970 GCA_035633375.1 Rubrivivax sp. | reverse complement strand
CAAGAAGAACGCCACCAAGCGCCTGTCGGCCATCGCCAAGCTGGCGTTCGAGGTGATTCCGCAGGACCCGACCCGACGGGAGTACCGCCAGGGCAACACGCTCGGCGACGAGCACAAGCACTGGTTCCGGGCCAAGTTCTTTCAGCAGTACCGGCTGTTCTTCCGGTTCCACGCGCAGGCCAAGGTGATCGTGTTCGCCTGGGTCAACGATGAGGACACGAAGCGGGCCTACGAGAGCGGCGACGACGCCTACCGGGTGTTCCGCAGGATGCTCGACGGCGGCCGGCCCCCAGCGGACTGGGCGCAGTTACTGGCTGAAGCTCGTGCCGAGTCGGAGCGACTTGGCCGGCTCGCGTCGGGCGGCGCACGCGCAAGCCCTTGATTCTTCGACCTGCTGAGCCGTGTGATTCAAATTCCCGGGTTGGGTAGGCAGGGGCAACGCTCGAACTGGACCCCTACCGATTCCTGCCACTTGCGCGAAACTCCGCAGCAATGAAGTGGTGGCCTGGGGCGGAATCGAACCACCGACACGCGGATTTTCAATCCGCTGCTCTACCAACTGAGCTACCAGGCCAGGAGCGGCAGATTATAGCCAGCGCCCGGCGTGAGCCTATGGCCTACGGACCGCTGCTGCGCTTGTTGCGCGTCAGGTCCACGCCCAGTTGCTTGAGCTTGCGATACAGGTGCGTGCGCTCCAGCCCAGTCTTGTCGGCCACGCGCGTCATCGAGCCGTTCTCGCGTGCCAGGTGGAACTCGAAGTAGCTCTTTTCGAAGGCATCGCGCGCCTCGCGCAGCGGGCGGTCGAGGCTGAAACTCTGCTCGGCCTGCGGGCCCTGCTCGGCCTGCATCTCCACCATGCCGATGAGCGTGCCCGGACCGCTGGCGTCGGCATAGTTGGGCATGTCGCCGCGAAGCCCGGCCACGGCCACGGCGATGCGCTGGCTGGGCTTGGCCAGGGCCTGCTCCACGGCGCGCAGCAGCTTCTGCAGCGTGATGGGCTTTTCCAGGAAGGCCATCGCGCCGTGTTTGGTGGCCTCGACCGCGGTGTCGATGGTGCCGTGCCCGCTCATCATGATCACCGGCATGCCCAGCTGCGCAGTGGCACCCCATTCCTTGAGCAGGCTGATGCCGTCCACGTCGGGCATCCAGATGTCCAGCAGCACCAGGTCGGGTCGCATGCGCTCGCGCACCGCGCGCGCCTCGGCGGCGTCTTCCGCCAGCTCGACGGTGTGGCCTTCGTCCGTCAGTATTTCCGAGAGCAGGGCGCGGATGCCCAGTTCATCGTCGACCACAAGAATGATTGCCATGAGTGTTCAATGCACCTGCGTTGTGTCACCGTTGGCCGGCGCGGGGCCCTGCTGCGTCGTGCCTGTCGGCGCCACGCCCCGTTGCAGGCTGCTTGCGGGCGCCGCCGCGCCTGGGGCGGGCACGAAAGAAGAAAATGATAACGATACTCTTGCGCCACGCACCGCCGCGTCGGCCGCGTCGCCGCCGTGCAGGTTGGCGATGCGCACCGTGGCGCGGTGTTCGTCGGCGATCTTCTTCACCACCGCCAGGCCCAGGCCGGTGCCTTTGCTCTTGGTGGTGATGTAGGGCTCGAATGCGCGCTGTAGCACGTTGTCGGCAAAGCCCGGGCCGTTGTCGATGACCGTGAAGCGCACCGCGCGCAACTCGGCATTCTCTGCGCGCGCCGCCGAGGTGGCCACCTGCACATGGCCGTGGGGCTGCTCGGCCACCGCGTCCAGCGCGTTCTGCACCAGGTTGTGCACCACCTGGCGCAGCTGCGTGGCGTCGCCCATGATGAAGGGCAAGCCCGGCGCCAGCTGCGCGACCAGGCGGCCGTGCTCCTGCGCCTGGCCATACAACGCCAGCACCTCGCCGACCAGCGCGTTCAGGTCCAGCGGCATGAGCTGCGCCGCGGGCAACCGCGCATAGTCACGGAACTCGTTCACCAGCTGCTTCATTGCCTGCACCTGGTTGACGATGGTCGCCACCGAGCGCACCAGCAGCGCCTGGTCGGCAGCTTCGAGCTTGGGCTGCAGCTTGTGCTGCAAGCGCTCCGCCGACAGCTGGATGGGTGTGAGCGGGTTCTTGATCTCGTGCGCCAGCCTGCGCGCCACCTCGCTCCAGGCGGCCGAGCGCTGCGCCGAGACGACCTCGGTGATGTCGTCGAAGACCATCAGGCGCGCGCCCGGCGCCGCCCGGCCGCCCGCAGGCGCCTGCCCCCCCGCGGGGAGCGGTTGCTGCCCGGTATCGGCCAGCGGGTCGTCGTCCGGCAGCGTCGCCCCTCGCACCAGCAGCATCTGCGTATTGCGTTCGCCGGGATGCAGCTCGAAGGCCTCCTGCCAATGATCGCGTTCGCCGGGTTCGGGGCTGCTGGCATACAGCTCGAAGCGCTGCCACACGCTCTTCGCAAACTCGCCCAGCTCGGGCACCTCTTGCAGGCCACGCCCGCGGTACACCGACAGCGGCAGGCGCAGGATGCGCGTGGCGCCGGGGTTGACGGTGTCGATGCGGCCCTCGCGATCGAACACCACCACGCCGGCAGTCAGGTTGTCCAGGATGGTCTGCAGCCGCGTGCGCGCGCCTTCGAGCTGCGTCACGCCGCGCTGCACCTCCTCGCGCGCACCGGCCAGCTGGGCCGTCATGTCGGCAAACGAGCGCGTCAGCCCGCCGAGTTCGTCGCGCGAGGCGAACACCGGCTTGCTGCTCAGGTCGCCGGCAGCCACCTCGCGCATGCCGTCGGCCAGCAGGATCAATGGGCGCACCAACTGGTTGCCCAGCAGCACCGCCAACAACACTGCGCCAAACACCGACAGCACCAGCGCCAGCGTGAGCGTGCCGATGTACATGCGCCGCAGCCCGCTGCGCGCCAGCGCGCGTTGCTGATACTCGCTGTAGGCGGTCTGCACCGCCAGCGCGTTGGCCGCCAGCTGTCTGGGCACGGGCTGCACGGCGAGCAGGAAACGCTCCTCGCCGGGCTGCAGGCTGATCTGCATGTCGGGCACCAGGGCCAGGGCACGCACGCGCGGGCCCGTCTGCGCAGCGCCGCCCAGGTTGTCCTCGTCCAGCCCTTCAATCTGGCTGGCCACGCCGGCACTGCGCGCCGCGCGCATGGCGGCCGCGCTGGGGCGCACCGGCGCGATCGTGCTGGTGCTGCCACCGGTGCTGATGAGCAGTTGCCCGGTCGGGCCCAACAGCGCCAGGTACCCCAGATTCAGCTGCTCGCGCAGCCGCTCCAGCGCAAGCGGTGACGGTGGCGTGCGTTCATCGCCCAGCCGCTCGGCAGCCTGGCGTGTCTTGTTGCCGAGTTCGGTGACCAGCAACTCCAGCGTGCCCTTGCCCAAGGCCAGGCCGGCGTCCAGCGCCGTGGCCACCTTCACGTCGAACCAGTGATCGATACTGCGCGACACGAACTGGTAGGACACGGTGTAGATCACCAGACCCGGCAGCAGGCCGACCAGGGTGAAGATGCCGGCCAGCTTGATGAGCAGACGGGTGCCGAACTTGCCGCGCCGCTGGCGCAACACCAGCCGCACCACGGCCACCACGATGACCAGTGCCAGCAACGAGGCCACGGCCACGTTCAGCCAGAACAGCCAGACGAAGTTGCGCTCGTAGAAGCCCTCGCTCTGGCTGGTGAGCGAGATCACGAACGCCAGCACCTGCACCGCACCGAGCGCCGCCGCGGCGGCAACGAACCAGACCCAGCGCGCGTTGCGGTTCACGGCCGAAGCGCGATCGGCGGGTTTGCCGATCGTCCCTGCGGACGAAGCAGGCGCCCCCGCGCCCCACCCGCCTGCAACGCCTGGGTGCCTGCCCGGGCCGGCTTCGTCGCGCCGCAGGCAAGGGCTTGCTTGGCAGGGCCAGGGGCAGCGGACGGGTGGGCCCGGGCGGGCGCGGCAGGTTTCATTCGAGGCGCAAGGTGCGCTCGACGCCCAGCACCCATTCGGCCTGGGCGCCCAGGCCGAGTTGCAGCGGGCTGGGCAGCTGCGAGTTGTCCAGCCGGTAGCTGAACTCGAGGTAATAGCGCGAATCGGCCTCCAGCAGCGACAGGTCGGCGACTTTCCAGCGTGAGCTTCTCGACACCGTCGACAAGGCCTCGCTCAAGCTCTGGAAGCTTTGATTGAAGCCGCCGAAACCGACGCGCCAAGTGGCGGTCAGCGGCTGAAAGGCGACGCGCCAGGTGCGCTGCACGCGCGCCACGCGCTCGTCACGCCAGTACCAGCGGGCGCGGTAGAGCGTGGCCTGGGCCACGAAGTAAACCGGCACGCCGCGCTGCATGGCGTCTTCCACGCCCTTGGGCAGGGCCATGCGCGCATCGAAATCGAGTGTCAACTCGCCATCCTGGCGCTGCACTTGCAAGACGGCCAGCTCCACGCCCTGCGCGCGCAGGTTGCTCAGCCCCAGCACCCACAGCAGCAAGGTGAGCGCCAAGCCTTGCAGCAAGCGTTGGCGGATCAAGGCGGGGCGCATCACGGAGCTGGGGCGGTTTTCAGGTTTTCCGGATCAAGGCGTAATAGAAGCCGTCGTGCCCGGTCGGGGTGCCATCGGCTGCGTCCCAATTGTCGGGCACGGTCAGCAAATGGCCGGGAGAGGCCGGGTGCAGCGCCGCGCCGGCAGCGCCATGGCGTTGCAAAAACGCGTCGGTCTGCGCCTGGCCCTCGCTTTTGAAGACCGAGCAGGTGGCGTAGAGCAGGCACCCGCCGGGCTCGAGCAACGGCCACAGCGCGTCGAGCAGACACGCTTGTTGCGCCGCCAGCGCCGCGAGGTCGGTCTCGCGGCGCAGCCAGCGGATGTCGGGGTGGCGGCGCACGATGCCCGAGGCACTGCACGGTGCGTCCAGCAAGATGGCGTCGAAGGGTCGGCCGTCCCACCAGGCAGGCGGCTGGCCGGCATCGCCGCACTTCAGCTCGGCCCGCAGATGCAGCCTCTGCAGCGTGCCGCGCACGCGCTCCAGCCGCTGCGCGTCGCTGTCCAGCGCCAGCACCTGCAGATCGGCCAGCTCCAGCAGGTGCGCCGTCTTGCCGCCCGGCGCGGCGCAGGCGTCGAGTACGCGCGCGCCGGCCGGCAAGGCACTGTGGCGCACCAGCAGCAGCGCCGCGCGCTGCGCTGATGCGTCTTGCACCGACACCTCGCCGTCGCCGAAACCCGGCAAATCCTGCACCGGGCAGGGTTGCGCCAGCAGCACCGCCTGGGCGCCGAAGGCCGGGTCGGTGAGCAGCTTCGCCTCGCGCCCCAGATCCGCCAGGCGCTGCACATAGTCGGCCCCGCTGCAGCGGCGGCGGTTGACGCGCAGGCTCATCGGCGGGTGCTGGTTTGCCGCCGTCAGCTGGGCCTGCCACGACGCCGGCCAGTCGCGTTGCAAGCGCTCGATCCACCAGGGCGGGTGGTTCCACGCGGCCTGCGGCGAGCGCAGCGCCTGCGCCACGCGCGGCTCGCGCTCGCGCAGGAAGCGGCGCAGCACGGCGTTCACGAAGGGTGCAGCAGCGGGGGTGCGGCGCCGCGCCGCTGCCACCGCCTGGTCGACCAGCGTGTGCGGCGGGTACATCGGCCGTGGCGTCGGCCACAGCAGGGCCAGGGCCACGCACAGCAAGGCGTCCACCCGCGCCGCGGGTGGCTTCGGGGCCAGGCCGCGCAACAATTCGGTGGCCGCGCCAAGATGGCGCAACGCTTGGAAAGTGAGTGCCTGCACACCGGGACGCGTTGCCGGCGTGGCAAGCGCCAGCACGTCATTCAGCGATCGCCCCGATCGCACCGCCTGCAGCGCGTCGGCACTCTGATCGAGCAGGTGCGACAGGGGCGGATTTAGGTTGTCGTCAATCACTGCAGGCAGTCTGGGTCTACGAGTCTGTCGGACTTGGGGAGCGTCGGCTGCAATTCGGCCGCAGCGGTCCATTTTTCACCGACTTCTTGTCCCATCGCTATGGCTATGGGCCTGCGAACCCGGCAAAGACTATCCTTGCTGGGGCCGAATTTCGCTTCGACGCCCAAGCCCGACAGGCTCCTGGCCGCCGCGCCAAAGGGTTCTTGCCACAGGCGCACAATACACAGTCAACCCAGTCAAGACGATATGCCCGCCACCCCACTCAGCTCCGTTGCCGCGCCGGCGCGCATCCTGCGCAGCGAGGAAGAACTGGCCCAGTTGCCAGCCTCCGAGCGCATCCGCTACCGGCTGGTGGCCGCCAATTGCCGGCACCATGCCAACGACAACATCGCCGCGTTCATGCGCGACGGCGAGATCGGCGAACTCAAGGCCGAGGTGCAGGCCAAGCTGCAGGAGGTGCTGCGCGCGCTGGTCATCGACACCGACAACGACCACAACACCCAGGACACCGCCAAGCGCGTGGCCAAGATGTTCGTCGAGGAGGTGTTCCGCGGCCGCTACGTGCCGATGCCGGCGGTGACCGAGTTCCCCAACGCCGAGCGGCTGAACGAGCTGATGATCGTCGGCCCGATCACGGTGCGCAGCGCCTGCAGCCACCACCTGTGCCCGATCTTCGGCAAGGTCTGGATCGGATTGCTGCCGAACGAACACTCCAACCTCATCGGCCTGAGCAAGTACGCGCGCATCTGCGACTGGGTGATGAGCCGTCCGCAGATCCAGGAAGAAGCGGTGACGATGCTGGCCAACGAGCTGCATGACCGGGTGCGCCCCGACGGCCTGGCCATCGTGATGGAGGCCGACCACTTCTGCATGCACTGGCGCGGGGTGAAGGACACCGACACCGCGATGGTCAACAGCGTGATGCGCGGTGCCTTCCTGAAGGATGCCAACCTGCGCCGCGAGTTCCTGTCGCTGCTGCCGCGCAAGGCCGATTGAACCTGGAGCCCCAACCATGCTCGTGCGTCTTGTCTATGCCAGCCGCGCCGTCTCCCCGATCGTGCCGGAGGAAATGCTGGCCATCCTGCGCCAGTCGAAGGCCAACAACCCGGCCCACGGCATCACCGGCGTGCTGTGCTGCTCGGACAGCATCTACCTGCAGGTGCTGGAGGGCGGGCGCTCGGCGGTGAACCGGCTTTACAACCGCATTGCTACCGACCCACGCCACAAGGACGTCGAGCTGCTCAGCTACGAGCAGATCGGCGAACGGCGTTTTGCCGGCTGGTCGATGGGCCAGGTGAACCTGACGCGCCTGAACCCGGGGCTGCTGCTCAAGTATTCGGCCACCGCCACGCTCGACCCCTTTGCGGTGTCGGGCCATGTCTCGCTGGCGCTGCTCGACGAACTGGTGGCCACGGCCTCGATCGTCGGCCAGGCCTGACGCAGCGCGGCTGGGCTCAGCCCTGTCGCTTGTATCGCGCCCGGGCCTTCGCCAGCCGTGCACCGCCTTCCGGCGGCGCACGCGCGGCCTCAGGGCGCGGGCGGTGCCGCGCCGGCGTCGCCTTCACCGGGCAGCCAGGCCACCACCGCCAGGGTGCAGGCGGCGATCAGCGCCATGCCCCACAGCAGCGCGGCGAAGCTCGAGGCCTTGACCACCGGCCCGAGCAGCCACACCGCCAGCGAGCTGATGCCGATCGACACCGTCAGCCGCGCCCCGGCCACGCGCGAGCGGATGCGGTCGTCGACATAGCGCACGATCATCGCGTCGGTGAAGGGGATCGAGCCGAAGATGAAGACCATCACCGCCAGCAGCAGCGCCAGCAGCCACCAGCCCTGCGCCCAGGCGGCCAGCGCCAGGAACGGGATCTGCAGCAGCACGATGCCCAGGTACAGCGGCTTCAGCGGCACGCGGTCGATGAGCCGGCCCACCACCACCTGCGCCAGCGCGGCCACGGCATACACCGCGGCCAGCATCGCCCCCAGCAGTGCCGGGTCTTCGACAATGCCGCGAAAGCGCTCGCCCAGCAGCTGCGCGTTGCCGTTGGTCGTGAAGTTGAAGAGCAGGCTGCCGGTGACCGAGGCCGCGGTCATGACCACCAGCACGCGCGCCAGCAAGGCCGGCGCCAGCGTCACCCGCGCCTTCGCC
>DASQFA010000049.1:0-2528 GCA_035633375.1 Rubrivivax sp. | reverse complement strand
GCCCACATGGCCCACCGGCGAGCCGGCGGCATTCTTCAGCACGCGCAACGAGCGGCTGAACTGCAGCAGCAGCCAGAACACCACCAGGGTGATGCCGAGCACCACGCCCGGCCAGCCCCAGCCGACGTAGCCAGCGGCAATTGCCGCCGCGGCCAGGCCCCAGCCGACGATCGGGTTCAAGTTCGGGTGGCCTGCAACTGCACTAGGTCAGCGCGCGCACGGCCTCGATGGCCTCTTCGACACGCTCCACCGCGTGGATCGTCAGGCCTTCGATGGCCTTCTTCGGCGCGTTGGCCTTGGGCACCACCGCCACGCTGAAGCCGAGCTTGGCGGCTTCCTTCAAACGTTCCTGGCCGCGCGGCGCTGGGCGCACTTCGCCGGCCAGGCCGACCTCGCCGAAGGCGATGAAGCCGCGCGGCAGCGCCTTGCCGCGCAGCGAGCCGTGAATCGCCAGCAGCACTGCCAGGTCGGCGGCCGGCTCGCTGATGCGCACGCCGCCAACGGCGTTGACGAACACGTCCTGGTCCATGCAGGACACGCCGGCGTGGCGGTGCAGCACGGCCAGCAGCATCGCCAGCCGGTCCCGGTCCAGCCCCACCGACAGCCGGCGCGGGCTCGGCCCGCCCGAATCGACCAGCGCCTGCACCTCCACCAGCAGTGGCCGCGTGCCCTCCAGCGTGACCAGGACGCACGAGCCCGGCACCGGCGCAGCGTGCGTGGACAGGAAGATCGCCGACGGATTGGCCACTCCCTTCAGGCCCTTTTCGGTCATGGCGAAGACGCCGATCTCGTTCACCGCACCGAAGCGGTTCTTGATGGCGCGCACCAGGCGGAAGCTGCTGTGCGTGTCGCCCTCGAAATACAGCACCGTGTCGACGATGTGCTCCAGCACGCGCGGGCCGGCCAGCGTGCCGTCCTTGGTGACATGGCCGACGAGCACGATGGCCGTGCCGCTGGCCTTGGCATGCCGCGTCAGCTGTGCCGCGCACTCGCGCACCTGCGCCACCGAGCCCGGCGCCGAGGTCAGCTGCTCGGAGTACAGCGTCTGGATCGAGTCGATGACACAGAACGCAGGGCCTTCGGCGTGCAGCGCGTGCAGGATTTTCTCCAGCTGGATTTCGGCCAGCACGCGCACGCGTCTGCCATCCAGCCCGAGCCGGCGCGCACGCAGCGCCACTTGCGCGCCGCTTTCCTCGCCGGTGATGTAGAGCACGCCGACTGGCGTGCCCTGCGGCCCGCTTGCCGGCCCCGCGGCGCGGGATGGACCCTGTGCATGCGGCACTGCAAGGCCCATCTGCCGCGACAGGCTGTCGGCCGCCTGCAGCAGCAGCGTGCTCTTGCCGATGCCGGGGTCACCGCCGATCAGCACCACACCGCCGCTGACGATGCCACCGCCCAGTGCGCGGTCGAGTTCGTCCTGGCCGGTGGGCGTGCGTGGCACCTCGGCCACGACGATGTCACTCAGCGTGGCCACCGGCTGCGTGCCGCTCAGCGCTTGAAAGCGGTGGGTCGACGCCGATTCGGCGCGCACTTCGAGCAGCGTGTTCCAGGCGCCGCAATGCGGGCACTTGCCCAGCCATTTCGGGCTGCTGCCGCCACATTCGTTGCAGGCGAACTGGGTCTTGTCCTTGGCCATGGCGGGCATTGTCGCCGTGCGCCCGCTCGAATTTCGGGCTATTCGCCGCCGACCTTGCCGCGGCCGGCCTTGATGGTCGCGCGCTGGCTCTTGCCTTCGAGGCGCCTTTGTTTCGACCCGAAGCTCGGCTTCGTCGGCCGACGCACGCGCGGCGGCGTCGCCACTGAATGCACCATTTGCGCCAGCCGCTGTAGCGCGTCGGCACGGTTCATGTCCTGGCTGCGGTGCGCCTGTGCCTTGATCACCACCACGCCTTCGTCGGTGATGCGCTGGTCGCTCAGCGCCAGCAGCCGCGCCTTGATGGCGTCGGGCAGCGACGAGGCCTGGATGTCGAAGCGCAGGTGCACCGCACTCGACACCTTGTTCACGTTCTGCCCGCCGGCGCCCTGGGCACGGATGGCGCTGAAGGACGACTGCGCCTCCAGCAATGCCAGCAGCGAGGCCTCGTCGATCATCGGCGAGGCGGGCCTGGGATCACTTGCTCGTGCGCAGCTTGCCCACCACGAACAGCAGCAGCACCGCGCCCAGCACCGAGGCGATCCACCCCGCCCCCTGGCCGGCCTGGTACCACCCCAGGGCCTGGCCGATGAAGCCGGCCAGCATCGAACCACCGATGCCCAGCAGGATGGTCAGGATCCAGCCCATCTTCTGCTCGCCCGGCATGACGAAGCGTGCCAGCGCGCCGACGATCAGGCCGACGAGGATGGTTCCGATGATGCCCATGTCTGCACTCCTGGATTGATGGATGGGCGCGACGATACACAAAGATCAGGCGGTTGTGGACACCGGCACGCGCGGCGCCAATGCACACATCAGTTCGTAGCCGAGGGTGCCCGCGCAGTGCGCTACCTCGTCGATGGGCAACATCGTGCCGTTCGGGCCGTTGCCCCAC
>DASQFA010000048.1:0-16971 GCA_035633375.1 Rubrivivax sp. | reverse complement strand
AGCGCGTGAAGCTCATCAACTGGCACAAGTGGGCCGGTGTCACGATCCTCGCGCTGTCGGTGTTGCGGCTGGTGTGGCGCCTGTCGCACCGACCGCCGCCGCTGTCGGCGCGTGTGCTGGCGGCCATGCCGGGCTGGCAGCGTTCGGCGGCGCATGTCTCGCACTACGCGATGTACGCGCTGTTCTTTGCCGTGCCGCTGCTCGGCTGGGCCTACAGTTCCGCCGCCGGCGTGCAGATCGTCTGGTTCGGCGTGCTGCCGCTGCCCGACTTGTTGCCCGTGGACAAAGAATTCGCCAAGGCCGTGCTCAAGCCACTGCATCGCATTGCGGCCTACACGCTGGCCGCGCTGGTGCTGGTGCATGTGGCCGCCGCGGTCAAGCATCAGTTCATCGACCGCGATGGTCTGATGTCGCGCATGTGGCCCGGCAAGTCACCCGTCAACCTCTAGGAAACCCGCATGAAGCTTTTGTTTCGATGGATCCCTTTGGCACTGCTGTCGGGTTGTGCCGTATCGGTGTTCGCACAGACGCCCGCCAAGCTCGTGCCTGGGCAAAGCGAGGTGGTCTTCGTCACCAAGCAGATGGGCGTGCCGGTGGACGGGCGCTTCAAGAAGTTCGATGCGCAGGTCACGCTCGACCCGAAGAAGCCCGAGACAGGCCACGTGGACTTCAGCATCGACATGCTCAGCGCGTCGATGGGCATTGCCGAGACCGACTCCGAGATGCCCAAGCCGATCTGGTTCAACACCGCCAAGTACCCGCAGGCCACCTTCCAGTCCACGGCCATCAAGGGCCTGGGCGGCGGCAAGTTCGAGGTCGCCGGCAAGATCAACATCAAGGGCAATGCGCGTGACATGGTGGTGCCGGTGGTGATTACACAGGCCGGCGGCAACTCCACCGCGACCGGCAGCTTTGTGCTCAAGCGGCTGGAGTTCAAGATCGGCGAAGGTGAATGGGCCGACACCACGGTGGTGGCCAACGACGTGACGGTGAAGTTCAAGCTGGTGCTCACCGGCCTGGGGGCGCTGTGAGTCTGCCGCAACGCGACTCATCACCGCAGCGTGCCGGCATCCCGCCTTGGCGCTGCACGGCCGCCGCGCTGTGCCTGGCCGGGGCTGGTTTGGCGCAGGCGCAGGCCCCCAACTACGCCATCGACCCGACGCACACCTTCGTCAACTACGAGAACGGCCACTACGGCACCACCACCAACCGCGGGCGTTTCAGTACCAAGGACGGCACGCTGTTCTTCGACCGTGCAGGCAAGGCGGGCAAGGTCGAGATCATCATCGACATCAGCTCGGTGAACACGGGCGTCGACTTCCTCAACCGGCAGATCCAGGGCAAGGACTTCTTCAACGTCGCCGAGTTCCCCACCGGCAGCTTCGTGTCGGATAAGTTCGAGTTCAACGGCGACAAGGTCAGCGAGGTGCACGGCCAGCTCACGCTGAAGGGCAAGACCCACCCGGTGGTGCTGAAGGCGCTGAAGTTCAATTGCTACATGAGCCCGCTGGTCAAGCGCGAGGTCTGCGGCGGTGATTTCGAGACGCACATCCTGCGCAGCAAGTGGGACATCGTGTGGGGCCTGCAATTCGGCTTCGAGGACGACGTGCGTCTGCTCATCCAGATCGAGGCCATCAAGATGTCTCCCTGAGGCCCGGCCTAAAGATCGAACAGGCGGCCCTGCCGCTAGAGCATGCCCTCGGGGACAATCACCGACAGCACCTCGAGCATCATGCGCGTCCAGATGTCGGCCTCAGGCTCCTCGACGACCTGCTCCTTGCCACCCGGGCCGGTGGTGGTCCATACCAGGTCCTTGCCGTTCTCGGCCAGGGAGACGCGATAGGCACCCTGCTGGCGGATTACGCCCACCAGCTTGAGCACCTGCTCGGCCAGCGCCGGGCTTTCGATGAACAGACCCATCTCGGTGTTGTGCTGGTCGGAGCGCGGGTCGAAATTCAACGAGCCGATGAATACGTTCTGTTTGTCGACCACCGCGCTCTTGGCGTGCAGCCGGCCGATGCTGGTGGAAAAGCGCCCCAGTCGCAGGCTGCGGCTGACGCGCTGCGGGCTCAGCTCGTACAGCTCGATGCCCAGGCCCAGCATTTCCGGCCGGTAGCGGCGGTAGCCGGTGTGCACCACCGGCTCGTCGGTGGCGGCCAGCGAGTTGGTGACCAGCGTGATCTTCGCGCCGCGCTTGACCACCTCGCCAAAGGTCTTCATGCCATCGATGCCCGGCACCAGGTAAGGAGAAGTGATGACCACGTCCTTGCGCGCGCGGCGCGCCATCTCGACGACGTTGTAGCGCACGCTGTCCACGTCGTCGATCGCCACGCCGCCATAGGTGGAGACGCGCCCGATGACCTTGTCGGGGTTGTCGGCATAGGCCTGCGCCGGGGCCCAGATCAGCCCGAGCTTGCCGGCATCGAGCTCCTGCACGATTGGGCTGTAGCCGAGCACATCGTTCGGCGGCGGCTCTTCGGGCGCCGGCGTGCCGGCCGCGCCTTCGGCCACCTCGATGGTGCGGCTCAAGCCCGATTCCGACGGCCCCTGCACGACCCGCTGCGTGGGCGGCGCGGCCTCGGCCGCCGTCAGCCGCTCGAACTCGCGCTGCAGTTCATCGTCCGACTGCGTGGTGTTGACGATGGCGCGCAGCGGGTACACGCGCGGGCTGTTCCAATACTCGTCGAACAGGGTCGACAGCCGCGGCAGGATGGCGCCGATGACGAAAGTGTCCAGGTCGATGAAGTTCGCGCCGGCGCTGGCCATGAAGTACTCGTCGCCGATGTTGCGGCCGCCGGCCACGGCCATCACCCCGTCGGCGATGAACAACTTGTTGTGCATGCGCCGGTGCACGCGGTTGAAGTCGTGGAGGTTGGCCGTGAAGCGTGTCAGCATGCTCCGGCGCCCGGTCGGGAAGGGGTTGAACAGGCGGATCTCGACATTCGGGTGGGCGTCCAGCGCCAGCAGCAGCGGGTCCTCGCCGGAGGTGTACAGGTCGTCCATCAGCAGCCGCACGCGCACGCCTCGAAGTGACGCATCGCGCAAGGTGCGCAGCAGGTAGCGGCCGGTCTGGTCGTTGAAGATTTGGTAGTACTGCACGTCCAGCGTGCGCTGCGCGCGCTGCGCCAGTTCGATACGCGCCTGCAGCGCGAACTGGCCCGTGGGCATGAGGCGGAAGCCGCTCAGCTCGGGGTCGGCGGTCGACGCCTTGGCGATGCGGCCGAGCGGCGTCTCGACGGCCGCGGGCTGAGCCTTGGACGTCGGCCGGTCCACCTTCTCGGGCAGGCTCGTGCAGCCCGTGGCGGCGGCCACCAGCAGCGCCAGCCCGGCCGCGCGCAGCCATGGCCACCCGCGCGCCGGCGCCGCGACTTCGGGGAGTGTCGGCAGCTTCGGGTCGGACATAGACATGCGGTCATCCAGATGCGAAGGGCCGCGAGCGCTGCGCTGAGACCTATGCCGCGGCGCCGTGTGAGCCGCGCCGACGCACCTTCTCAGCGGGTCTTGTTGCGGCTCAGGCGCTTTGCATTGGCCACGGCGCGGCGGTGCACCGGGCGGATGCCTTGGCTCAGGATGTCCAGCGCTGCGTTCTCCCAGGCGCCAGCGGTCTGTGACAGCGTCTGGTGCGCCGTGCCGCGCCGCGCGGCCGACGCCGGCCACCAGCTGCGCATCATCGACGACGCGAGCTGCTGGTTCGACTTCAGCATCTGCAGCGTCATCGCTTGCCAGGCCTCGCCGAAGGCCACCACCTTCTCCAGGCTCATGCGGTGGAACTCGCGTTGGTCCGTCAGGCTGGGCCGGGGACCGGCTCGTGCCATACGGCCCAGACGCTGCGCCACCACGTGCGGCGCCGCCAGCATCATCTGCGAGGCCTGCATGCTGATGCGGGCCGCCTTGCGGCGCGAAGAGGGGTTCATGTGCGCCGCCGCTGGGCCAGCATCGAGCGGCGCCGTGGCGAGGGCATCATGCCTTCTTAACCCAGGCGCTGCACCAGCCGGCGGCGGCCACCACCTTGCCGGCGAACAGCGGGCACCCGCCAGTGGCTTCCTTGGGCTTGCCCTGGAACAACTGGCAGTTGGCGCAGTTCTGGTCGTTGGAATGCTTGGGAAACTTCTTCGTGTCGGCCTTGGTGGTATCGGCTACATAGCCCAGAGCCACGGCCTGGGGGTCCTTCTCGTCGAGCTTTGCTTGCGCCATCGCGCCGGATGCTGCGAGCGCGGATGTACCGGCAGCCAGAGTCATCATGAATACGCGGCGGTTAGTCTTTTGCATTTGGGAACTCCATTGGGGGGTAAAGACATCCGGCGTCAGCCTTTGGAGCCCGCCGGCTGTTTGCGAAAGTCTAGCCTATCGCAGTTATCGCAACGGCCGAGGCCTCGAATCGTTGACACGCCGTCCGATCGTTGTGGAATGGCAAGGTCGCGGCGCGCGCCGTTGCGTAGCATGGGGCCGAACCCCTCATTTGGAAGCCGCACATGACCTCATACAGACCTTGCCACCGAGCCGCTGTGCGCCGCACTTCGCGCGTCGTCGCGATGCGCATCAGGCTTTGCCGGGCGCGGCCATGACGGCGCAACGGGTGGCGCTGCGCGCCGTGGCCTTCGACCTGGACGGCACGCTCGTGGACAGCGCGCCCGACATCGGCCATGCCTTGAACAGCGCATTGCGCGCCTCGGGCTTGCCAGGCTTCGAGCTGGAGCAAGTGCGCGAATGGATCGGCGACGGCCCCGACGTGCTTATCGAGCGCGCGCTGCGTGCACTGGGGGGGGCCGAAAGCGCGGCGCTGCGCACCGAGTTGCGTGGCGTCTTCGACCGCATCACGCTGCAGGCCCCGCTGACGCACGGCAAGGTGTACGACGGCATCGCCGCGCTGCTGCAGCAGCTTCAGCCGGGCTGGCCGATGGTGGTGGTCACCAACAAGCCCACCCAACTGGCGCGGGCCGTGCTGCAGGCCGGCGGATTGCTGGAGTGTTTCGCGGCTGTCTTCGGCGCCGACACGGCCGAGCTGCGCAAGCCCGCGCCCACCATGCTGCAGCGCGCCGCGTTGCAGCTGGGCATCGGCACGCACGAGCTGCTGATGGTCGGCGACAGCGGAGCCGACCTGCGCTGCGCCGCGGCGGCAGGCTCGCCCGCGGTCTGGGTCGGCTGGGGCTATGGCGGCCTGCATGCGTTGCCGGTGCAGCCGCGTTGGCGCATCGATCATCCCGGCCAGGTGCTGGGCATCGTGCAGCCGCAAGACGCATGAGAACGCCCCAGTCCTGCCGCTTCGCGCTCAGCTCTGCTCCGGATTGGCGTTCAGCCGTTGAGGATGCGCTCGCGGCACACGGGCCGATTGCGGCGCATTGCAGCCAGACACCACCCCCTTCACCGCAGAGGAACGCGGGACTCAGCGCGGCCCGCAGGGAAATCGAAGAAGTGTTCTTGAATCCGTTGCACTTCCTCTACCCGAGCTCCGCGTCCCCCGCTCCTTTGCGGTGAATGAAGTCGGCATTCACGAGCGGCAGCTTTGCGCCGCGAGCTGTCCTCGTCTTTGGTGGCTAGAGTTCTGGGTTGAGGCTAGGCTTCGATCTTGATCTGCAGCGCCTCCAGGAAGCGCGACACCATGTTGTAGCTGGCCACCGTGGCGGTGAGTTCGACCAATTCGCGATCGCTGAAATGACTGCGCACGGCGTCGAACACCGGCTGCGGTACCTGCACCGCCAGGGTCATGGCTTCGGCATAGGCCAGCACATCGCGCTCGCGCGTATCGAAGCGCGTCGACTCGCGCCACGTGCCCACTGCGTCGATCTGCGCTTGCGAGACAGCTTCGGCCAGCGCGATCGGCGCATGTTGCGCAAATTCGTAGGGTGCGCGGTTCAGCACCGCCACCAGCAGGATCACCAGCTCGCGCAGCCCGCCATGCAGCTGCATGTGGCCGCGGATCGCACCCATGTAGGTGTTCCAGCCGTCGGCCACGCTGGGGCTGTGCAGCAGTTGTTTGTCCAGTTTCAGCAAGTGGCCACCACGCCGATGCAACACGCGTTGCAGCAGCTCGCGGTCGATGCCGGGTGAGTCGGCCGCCAGATCGGGCAGTCGTGCCATGCGTTGCTCCTGGGTGTCGGGCTTGAAAAGAAACGATACACGACGGGCTTCGAGCCGTGCCGCATTGTCCGCAAGGCAAGCAGCCGGCCGATCAGCATGCTCACCGCGCGCGGTGAGGTGATGGACCGCATCGTCGGCCTGAAACGCGGTACCGACGACTGTCTGCCTGCGGGCACGCCGCTATTGCCCTGCGCCCAGCGCGACAGGTCGGGGGCTTGCAGTTCGATCGGGCGCTATGTGCTCATGGCCCCCGTTCGATACGGGTCGTCAACGAAAAAGCCCCGCCTGGGCGGGGCTTTATGTGCAGATCGCAACTGTGCGCAGATCAATGACGCTGCTGGATGCCCGAAATCGCCCAAGACGGATTGTCTCCAAAGCGCACCAAGTGCCAGATCTCGTCGAAGTCTTCGGCCTGCGCGCCAATGTCCTCGCGGATCTGCCCGTGGAAGCGCACGCTGACCACCTGACGCTCGCCTTCCTTGGTCAGGTCCAGCACCTCGGCTTCGACTTTCACCACATCGGTGGTCTGGGCCTTGCTGCCGCGATCCTGCAGGTCGAGCTTGGCCATCGCAAACATCTCCGGCGTGGTGAAGTTGCGCAGGTCGTTCAGGTCACCGGCGTCGTTGGCGGCTTGCAGGCGGATGAAGATCATCTTCGCCACACGCTCGAAGCCTTCGGCGTCGAAATCGGCCGGCAAGCCCACGGGTGCTGCAGACAGCGGTGCCAGGCGCGATGACCCGTCCGCCGACATCTGCGGCACGGCCTGACCGACGTCACTGCTGCGCTGCATCACGATGTCTTGGGCCGGTGTCGCCGGTGGCGTCCAGGCCGGGGTGGCCGGGGTAGCGCTGGCCGTGGCCAGCTGCCCGCGCTGCGCGACCATGCCGGTGGCAGCATTTCCGCTGCCAAATCGACGCATCAGGAAACGGACCAGAAACACCGCGGCCACGGCCAACAAGGCCAGCATCAGGAAGTTGCCAAAGGCCTCGCCCATGCCCAGGTGGCTCATCAGTGCGGCGATGCCCAGGCCCGCGGCCAAGCCGGCGATCGGGCCCATCCAGCTGCGGTTGGCTGCGGCCGCCGGGGCGCCCCCAGCCGCGGGTGCTGCCTGCTGCGGCGCTGCGGGTTTGGCCGGCGCGGCGTTGGGCATGCTGCGCTGCATGCCGCTGGAGTTTCCACCGCCAAATCGCTTGGCGTCGGAGACCGACGGCGCAACGGCCAGAGCCGAGGCCACCACCACTGCTGCAGCGAAAAACCAGTTCTTCATTGCGAATCCTTTTGAGAGATTGAAACTGACCAACGTAGATGCAGGCCACCTATCCGATCACAAGTCCAAGGCCTGCTTCTTGAACCCAGCTTTCATCGAGCTTCGAATTGTGGCAGCGAACAAAGTTCAATGGGGGTCGTCGCGCAAGACCCCAAGCGAGTCATGCCTACCCCGGCCTACCCCGGCTCAAGGCGGTGGCGCGGCGCCGGTGGGCCTGCAGCCAGCAGCCAGCAGCCGGATTCGGGTGCCGGCCAGGCCGACACTCTGCCCGGCGCGCAGCTTGCAGGTCTTGCGCAGCTCCTGCTGCCCGTCCACCTGCACCTGGCCTTCTGCCACGATGGCTTTCGCGCGACCGCCGCTTTCGGCCAGACCGGTGGCCTTGAGCAGTGCGTCCAGCGTGATGAATTCACCGCGCAGCTCGAAATCGATGTGGCGCATCACGCCGCTGGCTGTGCCGCAGGCAGCAAGCCGAACTCACGCGCCAGCAGCGCGTAGGAATGGCGCCGCACGGCAGGGTCGTGCGCCCAGGTGTTGACCACCAGTTCCTCCAGCCCCAGCGACGCCGCCAGCGCGCGCAACTTCGTGCCGACCTGCTGCGCCGTGCCCACCAGTGCCTTGCGCCGCGCGCTGTCGACGCTCGGCCGCTCTTCGGCGCTGAAGCCGCGCGCGGCGATGTCATCGGGTGCCCGCAGCGGGCCGAGCATCCCGCGCATGCGGTCCACGCGCCAGCGGTCGCGGCTCAGTGCATGGTGCCGTGCCTGTGCTTCGGTGTCTGCCGCGAGCGCCCAGACGCAGATGGTGGGCTGGGGCAACGGGTGGCGTTCGCTCGGCTTGTACAGCGTGCGGTACAGCTCGAGCGCCTGCTCCACGCCCTGGCCGTCGGTGAAGAAATAGGCAAAGGCATAGGGCAGGCCAAGATGCGCCGCAAGCTGCGCGCCGTAATCCGAGCTGCCCAGCACCCAGATCTGCGGCAGGTGCGGCCCGCGCGGGTGGGCGACCACGCCGTGATGCGGCTGCCCGGCAGTCCACCACTGCAGATCGACGATCTGCTGGGGAAAGTGTTCCGCCGCGGCATGGGCGTTCGGATTGAGCCACTGCGCGGTGCGCATGTCGGCGCCGGGGGCCCGGCCGACGCCCAGGTCGATGCGCCCCGGTGCCAGCGCTTCCAGCACGCGGAACTGCTCCGCCACCTTCAGCGCCGCATAGTGCGGCAGCATCACGCCGGCGCTGCCGATACGGATGCGCGTGGTGCGCGCGGCCACCGCGGCCATCAGGATCTCGGGCGCGCTGCCGACGATGGTGGCCAGGCTGTGGTGCTCGCTCAGCCAGAAGCGGTGATAGCCGAGCTGCTCGCAGTGCACCGCCAAGTCGAGCGTGTCGCGGATGGCCGCGTCCTCGCTGGAGCCGGCCAGCGAGATGGATTGGTCAAGTACCGACAGTTTCATGGCGTGAGGATGCCACGCCTGCGTCCACCCGGGTCGCCGCCGGTCTTGCGGCTGCGGCGGCCTTGATCAGATCGGCTGCCTTCTCGCCGATCATGATCGTCGGCGCGTTGGTGTTGCCGCTGACCACCTGCGGCATGATCGACGCGTCCACCACGCGCAGGCCCTGCAGGCCGTGCACGCGCAGTTCGTGGTCGACCACGTCCATTGCGCCCGCGCCCATGCGGCAGCTGCCCACCGGGTGGTACACCGAGTCGGCATGGCTGCGGATGAGCTGCTCGATCTGCGCATCGTCCTGGGCCACGGCCGAGTGGGCAAACTCCTTCGCGCCGTAACCCGCCAGTGCCGGTTGCTGCAGGATCTTGCGCATCAGCTTGACGCCGCGCACAAGCCGGTCGACGTCGTCGCGCTCCGCCAGGAAATTCGGGTCGATCAGTGGCATGGCCATAGGGTCGGCGCTGGCCAGCTTGATGCTGCCGCGGCTCTTCGGGCGCAGCAGGCAGACATGGCTGGAGTAGCCGTGACCGAGCACCATCTTGCGGCCATGGTCGACCAGCTTGCCGATCACGAAGTGCAGCTGCAGGTCGGGCGTGGCCTCGCTCGGCTGGCTCTTGATGAAGCCGCCGGCCTCGGCGAAGTTGGTGGTCAGCATGCCGCTGCGCTGCCGCCGCCATTCGAGGATGCCCTTGACGCCGTTGACCATGCCCGCGAAGGAGATGCCGAACAGGTCCGTCAGCTTCGGCGCGTCGTAGCACAGCACCAGATCGGGGTGGTCGTGCAGGTTTGCGCCGACGCCAGGCAGGTCATGCACCACGCCGATGCCATGCTGCTGCAACTGCGCGCCCGCGCCGATGCCCGACAGCATCAGGATCTGCGGCGACTGCAACGCACCCGCGCACAGCAGCACCTCGCGATTCGCCTTCAGCTGCTGAAGTGTGCCGCCGACACGCACTTCGACGCCGACCGAACGCTTGCCCTGCATCAGGATGCGCGTGGTGTAGGCGTCGGTCATCACCCGCAGGTTGGGGCGGCCGAGGTGCGGCGTCAGGTAGGCCTTGGCCGCGCTGTAGCGCTCGCCGTTCTTGTGCGTGACCTGGTACAGGCCCACGCCTTCCTGCTGCTCGCCATTGAAGTCGGTGTTCAGCGGATAGCCGGCCTGCTGGCCCGCCTTGACGAACTCGGGGCCGAAGCGGTTCGGGCTGCGCAGATCCATCACGTTCAGCGGCCCGCCCTGGCCGTGCAACGCGTTGCCGCCGCGCTCGTTGTGCTCGGACTTCAGGAAGTAGGGCAGCACCTCGGCCCAGCCCCAGCCGGGGTTGCCGGCGGCGGCCCAGGCGTCGTAGTCCTCGCGCTGGCCGCGGATGTAGATCATGGCGTTGACGGAACTGGAGCCGCCTAGCACCTTGCCGCGCGGCTGGTAGCCGATGCGCCCGTTCAAGCCCTGCTGCGGCACCGTGTCGAGGGACCAGTTGATGTTGCCCAGCTTGGGCATCAGCGCCAGCCCGGCGGGGCAGTGGATGAGCACGCTCTTGTCGGTGCCGCCGGCTTCGAGCAGGCACACCTGCGTGTTCGGGTCTTCGCTGAGCCGGCCCGCGAGCACGCAGCCGGCCGAGCCGCCGCCGATGATGATGTAGTCGTACACGTTTGTCTCCGTCATTCGAGGTGCTGCGCTGTCTTCGCTGCCATCTTAGAGGTCGCCGGCGTGCAGGAATTAGGGGCGACAGTCCTTGCCAAAGCGGCCGAATGCCGGGGGCGATCAGTGCAACTCCAGGCCCAGCAGCGCTTCCAGCTCGGCCAGCGCCTGAGCCGCGCTGCTCACCTTGATCGTCGCCATGCCCATTGCCTTGGCCGGTTTCAGGTTGATGCCCAGGTCATCCAGATAGACGCAGCGTTCGGGCGCCACGCCCAGCAGCGCACAGGCATGGCGGTAGATGCGCGGGTCGGGCTTGCGCAGCTCGAGCTTGCTGGATTCGACGACGTGCTCGAACAACGCCATGATCTGAGACACCTGCGCAGCCGCCTCGGGTGAGCGTGTCATCGACGGCCCGTGGCCGGCCGGCATGTTGTTGGTGATGCAGGCGACGCGAAAGCGCTCACGCACGCGCTTCAGCGCCTGCACCATCTCCGGCCGTACCTCGCCGCAGAGCAGCTCGAGCACCGCGCGCCCCGACAGCTTGCCGCCCAGTGCGCGCGCCTCGGCCTCGAACAGCTGCGCAAAGCGCTTGAGCCCGATCTGGCTGCGCTCCATCTGCGCCCAGGCGTTGTGGTCGGGGTTGACGGCGTTGACGCGGCGGATGAAGTCGCGCGGCAGGCCTGCATCAGCCTCGTAGCGGTTGAAGGCCTCGAAGGGGCTGGACAGGATCACGCCGCCAAAGTCCCACAGCACGGCTTCGAACGGCCTTGGGTCGCGGACGGTGTGCTTCATGCTTCGATTGTCAGGCTGCCCGGCATGGGTGCCATCGAGTACACCGCGCCTGCACTAGCATCGCGGTCTGCGCCGTGGCGCGGCGTTGCTCTCGACAAGGACAAGCCGATGCTGATCTTCCGCCCCCTCTTCGACCCGAGTTCATCGACCTGGACCTACCTGCTCGGTGACCGTGCCAGCGGCGAGGCCGTGCTCATCGACCCGGTGTTCGAACAACTGCGCCGCGACGAGACGCTGATCCGCGAGCTGGGCCTGGCGCTCAAGTGGACGCTGGAGACGCATGTGCACGCCGACCACGTCACCGGCGCGTGGCTGCTGCGCCAGCGCCTGGGCAGCCGCATCGCGCTGTCGGTGGACGGTGGCACCAGCGGCGCCGACCGGCTGCTGCGCCACGGCGAGCTGGTGGGCTTCGGCTCGCGCCACCTGCAGGTGCGCGCCACGCCGGGCCACACCAACGGCTGCCTGAGTTACGTGCTCGACGACGAGTCGCGAGTGTTCACCGGCGACTGCCTGCTCATCCGTGGCTGCGGCCGCACCGATTTCCAGCAGGGCAGCACGGCCGCGCTGTACCGCTCGGTGCACATGCAGCTGTTCACGCTGCCCGGCAGTTGCCTGGTCTACCCGGGGCACGACTACAACGGCATGGGCGTGAGCAGCATCGAGGAAGAGCGCCGCTTCAACCCGCGCCTGGGCGGCGACGTGGGCGAGGGCGACTTCGCCGGTTTCATGCACCACCTGGGCCTGCCGCACCCGAAGAAGATGGACCTGGCGGTGCCCGCCAATCTGCGCTGCGGCCGCCCCGAAGGCGACATCGAGATACCGGCCGACCCGGCCTGGGCGCAGCTGAACTTCAGCATCGCCGGGCTGTGGGAAATCAGCCCGCACGCGCTGGCGGACGTGGCCGCGCGCGTGCAGGTGCTGGACGTGCGCGAGCCGCAGGAGTTTGCCCAGGGCCTGGGCCATATCGAAGGCGCGCTGCTGCTGCCGCTGGGCCAGCTCGAAGCACGCCTGGCCGAACTGCCGCGCGACCGGCCGATCGTCACCGTGTGCCGTTCGGGTGCGCGCTCGGCACGCGCCGCGGCCATGCTCGGCAAGGCCGGCTTCGCTGAAGTCGCCAACCTGCGCGGCGGCATGCTGCGCTGGCGTGCCGAGGGCGGTGCGGTGGTGGGTGCGGGCGAGTAGGGCTTCGTGGGCGGGCGTCTGCGTCCGCTGGCCAAAGTCTCTCCGACTGCTGACGGCGCAAAGCCGTCGAATACAAGGAGCCTTCACCGCAGAGGAACGAAGGACGCAGAGGTCCGCAGAGAAATACAGGAAACGATTTGAATCCATTGCATTTCCTCTGCGCCAACTCTGCGTCCTCCGTTACTCTGCGGTGAAGGAATTCGGTGTTTTGAGAGCGGCGGCTTTGCGCCGTCAACCGCCAAAGCGCCAGTCAATGCAACGCTGATCCTCGGTGGCCCATCCGCGTCAGAAGTCCGGCCGCGGCCGCGCAATCGGGCGCACCGTCTCGTAGGCGCGTGCCGCGCGCAGCACCAGTGCGTCGCCGAACATCGGGCCGACGAACTGCAGCCCGATCGGCAGGCCGGTCTTCGTCAACCCGCAGGGGATGCTGCAGGCCGGCTGCTGCGTCAGGTTGAAGGGATACGAGAACGGCGTCCAGCCGAGCATGTTCTGCGGCGTCAGCGGCGTGTGGCCGGCGGGGCGTGCGTCGAAGGCCGGCACCGCCACCGCCGGCGTGACCAGCAGGTCGTAGCGCTGCATAAACTGGCGCATGTGCGAACCCAACGCAACGCGCGCCAGCACCAGGCGCTGCACGTCCAGCGTGCCGTAGGCCGCGCCACGCTCGGCCTCGACCCTGAAGTCCGGGTCGGCCACGGCCTGCTGCTCGGGCGCAAGCGTGTTCCAGATCGACCAGGCGCCGACGAACCACAGCCCGATGGTGATGTCCATTGGGTCGTCGATGCCGGGGTCGACCTCGTCCACATGCGCGCCCAGTGCCTGCAGCTGCTGCACCGAGGCGCGCACCGCGGCGGCGACTTCGGCGTCGATGCCCCGGGCGTAGCCCAGCGCCGGCGAGTAGGCGATCTTCAGCCCGTGGATGCCGTGGTCCAGGTGCGCCAGGTAGTCGTGGTCGTCGGCCGGCAGCGAGGTCCAGTCGCGCGCATCGGGCCGTTTCAGCACGTTCATCATCAACGCCGCATCGCGCACGCTCATCGTGTGCGGGCCGAGGTGCGACACCGTGCCCATCGGCGACAGCGGATAGGCCGGCACGCGGCCGAAGCTGGGCTTGAAGCCGAAGTTGCCGCAGAAGGCCGCCGGGATGCGCACCGAACCGGCCCCGTCGGTGCCCACCGACAGCGGCCCCATGCCCGCAGCCACGGCGGCAGCCGTGCCGCCCGACGAGCCGCCCGGCGTCTTGCTCAAGTCCCAGGGGTTGCGCGTGATGCCGGTCAGCGGCGAATTGGTCTCGGCCTTGCAGCCGAACTCCGGCGTGGCGGTCTTGCCCAGCAGCACCGCGCCGGCTTCGCGCAGCCGCGCCGTGGCCGGGGCATCCACATCCCAGGGCTGGTTCGCGTCGACCGTGCGGCTGCCGCGCAAGGTGGGCCAGCCGCGCGCCAGGATCAGGTCCTTGATCGAGGTGGGCACGCCGTCGAGCACGCCGCAGGGGTGGCCGGTGCGCCAGCGCGCCTCGCTCGCCTGGGCCGAGAGCAGCGCTTCGTCGGGCGCCAGGTGGCAAAAGGCGTTCAGCTTCGGGTTGAACTTGTCGATGCGTGCCAGCACGGCGCGCGTGGCCTCCACGGGCGATGCGCTGCGGCTGCGGTACAGCTGAAGCAGCTCGAGGGCGCTGCAGTCGGCAAGGTCGGTGGCTTGGGTCATGGCGGATCCCTGGCGTGTGGCGTGGGGCCCTACCTTAAACGAAAGTGCTGCGCATGCGGGGGCAGGGCGTGCCTGCTCTACCGCGGCAGCAGGCCGGGCTGCGGCAGAATCGATCGGCTGCAGGGCGCGCGTGGCACGGCGGCACGCCGCCGCCGCCCGCGCGGGCCATCAACCTGGGGAATTGCGTGTCGATCGCGGAGCTGCTGACGCTGGCGCAGGCGCATGTCGCGGCGGTGCTGTCCTCGCCGAAGGACATCGTGGCCTATGTGGCGGCGCTGCTGGCGGCCTGCTTCGTCATCGGCGCGGCCTTCGTGCGCACCATGATCCCGCTGCGCTGGCTGGCGGTGGCCGGCAACGTGGCCTTCGTGATCTACGGCGCGCTGCACCCGCAGTACCTGACGCTGTTCATCGCGGCCGTGCTGCTGCCGATCAACATCTACCGTGCGCGGCAGATGATGCGCCTGACGCGCCGCGTCAAGGCGGCCGTGTCGTCGAGTGACCTGAGCGGGCTGTGGCTGCGCCCCTACATGAAGCCGCGCAAGCTGAGGAAGGGCACGGTGCTGTTTCGCAAGGGTGACCTGGCCGACCATCTGTACTGCCTGGTGGACGGGCAGATCGAGCTCGAGGACATCGGCGTGATGCTCGAGCCGGGCAAGATCTTCGGCGAGATCGCCTTCTTCGCACCCGACCGGCGCCGCACCCACACCGCGCGCTGCGTGGCGCCGGGCACGGTGCTGATGGTGGACGAGGCCACGCTCAAGCAGCTGTACTTCCAGAACCCGTCCTTCGGCTTCTACCTCATCGGCCTGGTGGCGGGGCGGCTGTCGCAGGACGTGCGCCGCATCGAGAAGCGCTTCAGCGGCAGCGACACGCCGGTGCCTCCACAGCATTGAGGATGGGAGCGAACCAGGGTTTGCGGGACGGGGCAAGCGGGAGTAGTCTTGCTGCTTCAGCGCCGCAGGCCGGCCCAAGGGCCCCAGCGCGTGGAGGGGACAGGGCATGAACAGGTTCGTGAACCGTTTTTCGCTGCTTCCCGAGGCGACCCCGCATGACACGGCTGCCGCGGATGCAGGACGTTGGGCTGGCCAGTGCCAAGCTGGTGCGTCCATAGGCTTGAGTCGACGCCGCCTCGTGGGGGGCTTGCTGTTCGGCGCCAGTGGCCTGCAGTGGCAGGCGCAGGCGCAACCCGTGCCGCTGGTGGGTGTGCTGGTCTCGACGGGCCTGCATGCGCTGGACTATATGCGCCAGGGCCTGCGCGAGCTGGGCTTCGTCGAAGGGCAGAACGTGGCCTTTGCCTTCCGCTCGGCGGACGGCAACCCGCGCGACCTGCCTGGCCTGGCGCGCCACCTGGCCAGCCTGAAGCCTGCCGTGCTGTTCTGCGCCGGGCCGGCTGCGCTGGACGCCGCCGTGCATGCCACCAGCAGCGTGCCGATCGTCGCGCTCGATCTGGAAACCGACCCGCTGCGCAGCGGGCTGGTGCGCTCGGTGGAGCATCCGCGCACCAATGTCACCGGCGTCTTTCTCGACCAGCCGGGCTTCGCCGGACGCTGGTTCGAGCTGTTGCAACAGGCGCTGCCACAGGCGCGGCGCGTCAACCTGCTCTGGGACTCGAGCACCGGCCCCTGGCAGCTGGCTGCTGCCAAGTCGGCAGCCGCGAAGCTGCGCTTCGACGTCGATACGTTGGTGGTGCGCGACGAAAGCGAATTCGAGCGCGAGCTGGTCGAGGGCATGCAGCGCAGGCCCGAGGCGCTGGTGCTGCTGTCGTCGCCGCTGGTGCGCGCGCGCTCGAAGTCGATCGCCGATTTCTGCATCAGGCAGCGGCTGCCGGCGGTTTCGCCCTTCATCGAGTTCGCGAAGGCGGGCGGCTTGATGTCCTACGGCCCAAACGTGCAGGACTTCTACCAACGCGCGGCGGTCTTCGTCGACAAGGTGCTGAGGGGATCGCGCGCCGGCGATCTGCCGCTGAGCATGCCCAGCAAGTTCCAGTTGACGATCAACCAGCGCGCCGCCGACCAGTTGGGCCTGGTGCTGCCGCCTGCGCTGCTCGCCACGGCGAGCGACGTCGTCCGCTGAGGCTGTTGTCTGCCCACAGGCTGAGAATGAAGCGAAGGTTGCTCTGCGCCACGCTGATCGGGTGGGCCGCCGCGCCGCGGGCGGGATGGGCACAACCCGCGCCGCGCCGCGCACGCATCGCCGTGCTGGGCGGTAGTACCGGAATGGCGGACCCCGCCACGATGCGCGGCATGGTCGAGCCCTTGCGCAAAGGCCTGCGCGATCTGGGTTGGGTCGAAGGCCGCAACCTCGACATCGAATGGCGCTTCGCCGAGGGCCAACCGGAACGCTTGCCGGCGCTGCTGGCCGAAGCGCTGGCCTTTGCGCCCGACGTGCTGGTCGCCATCGGCCCGCGTCCTGCTGTGCTGGCCAAGGACGCGACACGCACGCTGCCGATCCAAGCAGGCGTTCCCGGCGGTGGTGCGCGTGGCGGTGCTTCTCGATCCGGTGGCCATTGGCGACGTCAAGGCGTTCATGCAGGCCATGCAAGGCAGCGCCCGGCCGCTGGGACTGCAGCTCCAGCTGCTCGAGGTGCGGGACGCCAGCGAGCTCGATGCGGCGTTCAGCCTGGCGCGCCAGCATCTTGCCCAGGCCCTGTATGCGATTCCGACGAACACGATAGTGACCCATCGCACACGCATCGCCGAGCTGTCCACGCGCGACAAACTGCTGTCGATCGGCTCGTTCCCGTGGATGGCGCAGGCTGGCTTCCTGATGACCTACGGCGCAGATGTCGACGACCTGGGGCGGCGCGCGATCACCCTGATGGACAAGATCCTCAAGGGCGCGCGGCCCGGCGAGCTGCCCATTGAGCAACCGACGAAGTTCCA
>DASQFA010000047.1:0-6957 GCA_035633375.1 Rubrivivax sp. | reverse complement strand
CGCTCGCCGGTGCTGCTGATCGACGAACTGGACCGTGCCGACGAGCCCTTCGACGCCTTCTTGCTCGAGGTGCTGGCCGAAAACCAGCTGACCATTCCCGAGTTCGGCACGGTGCGTGCCGCGGCACCGCCGATCACCCTGATCACCAGCAACCGCACGCGCGAGATCCACGATGCGCTGAAGCGCCGCTGCCTGTACCACTGGGTCGGATTCCCCAGCCTGGAGCGCGAACTCGAGATCGTGCGCCTGAAGGCGCCGGGTGCGTCCGAGCGGCTGTACCTGCAGGTGGTGGAATTCGTGCAGCGCATGCGCACGCTCGACCTGTTCAAGGCGCCCGGCGTGGCCGAAACCATCGACTGGACGAACGCCCTGCTGGCGCTGAACACGCTGCAGCTCGACCCGGCGAGCGTGCAGGACACCTTGGGCGTGCTGCTCAAGCACCAGGACGACATCGTGCGCATGCACAGCGGCGACACCGCCAAGCTGCTGAACGAGCTGCGCGCCAAGGCACTGGTCGATTGAGCCTTGAGCTGCGATCGAATGGGTGAACTGCAAGCATGAATTCCAAGGCAATTCACCGCAGAGGGGCAGAGGGCGCAGAGGTCCGCAGAGGAATTCAACAAGGTCGTTGTTGTTTCTGGCTTCCCTCTGCGAAGCTCTGCGCCCTCCGCTCCCCTGCGGTGACGGTTGGGTGTCTGGGGCGCTGCGATTGATCGCCGACAACATCGTCCATTTCGCGCGCGTGCTGCGCAGCGCCGGCATGGCCATTGGCCCCGACCGGGTGCTGGCCGCACTGTCTGCCGTCGAGCTGGTGGGGCTGGACCGGCGCGCTGATGTGCATGCGGCGCTGAGTGCGGTGATGCTCGAGCGCCACGAACAACAGCATCTCTTCGATGCCGCCTTCGACACCTTCTGGCGCGATCCGAAACTGCTCGAGCAGATGATGTACCTGCTGCTGCCCAAGGTCACCGGCCGCGGCGACAAGGTCCTGCCCAAGCGTGCCAACCGCTTGGCCGAGGCGTTGAGCGTGCCGCGCGCGCCGGCACCGCCCAACCCGGCCAACCAGACGGCCAAGGAAGAGCTGCAGTTCGACACGCACTTCACCTTCTCCGACCGCGAGCGCCTGCAGCAGGCCGACTTCGAAAGCATGACCACGGCCGAGTTCGAGTTGGCCAAGAAGCTGGCCGAAGAACTGCCGCTGCCGGTGCAGCCGGTGCGGCGGCGCCGCCACGAAAGCGCCACGCGGGCCAGCCCGGGCAGCCGGCTCGATCTGCGTGCCACGCTGCAGCGCATGGCGCGCCAGCCGCACACGCTGCAGCCGGCCTACACCCGGCCGCGCGAAGAGACGCCGCAGATCGTCGTGCTGCTCGACATCTCGGGCTCGATGGAGCGTTACGCCCGGCTGCTGCTGCACTACGTGCATGGCCTGACGCGGCGCGCGCTGAAAGTGCACACGTTGACCTTCGGCACACGCCTGACGAACATCACGCGCTGCCTGAAGGAACGCGACCCCGACGCCGCATTGCGCCTGGCCGACGAGCAGGTGCACGACTGGAAGGGCGGCACGCGCATCGCCTCGTCGCTGCATGAGTTCAACCAGCGATGGGCGCGCCGGCTGCTCGGCGCCAACGCCGCCGTGCTGCTCATCACCGACGGGCTGGACCGCGACGACCAGGGCGACCTGAGCGCCGCCGCCGCGCAACTGCATCGCATGGCCCACCAATTGGTGTGGATGAACCCGCTGCTGCGCTACCACGGCTTCCAGGCCAAGGCCTCGGGCGTGCGCGCGCTGCTGCCGCATGTCGACCGCTTCCTGCCGGTGCACAACCTCGACAGCCTGGCCGACCTGGGCCCGGCGCTGCGCGCGCAGGCCAAGCCCATCAACGCCTATCTCGGATGACCCGCACATGGAACTGCAAGGCGAACGACTCATTCCGGCCCCTGTCGACAAGACCTGGGCCGCGCTGAACGATCCCGAGACGCTGAAGGCGTGCATTGCCGGCTGCGAATCGCTCGAGCGCAACGGCGACGACGGCTTCAATGCGCTGGTGGCGGTAAAGGTCGGCCCGGTCAGCGCGCGCTTCAAGGGCAGCCTGAAGATGTGCCAGGTGATGGCGCCGAACAGCTACACCCTCAATTTCGACGGCCAGGGCGGGGCGGCCGGTTTCGGCAAGGGCTCGGCCGACGTCGCCTTGACGGCCGAAGGCTCGAGTACGCGGCTGAAGTACAACGCCCGGGCCCAGGTGGGGGGCAAGATGGCGCAAGTGGGTTCGCGCCTGATCGACGCCGCGGCGGGCAAGATCACCGACGACTTCTTCAAGGCCTTCGAGGCGCGCCTGAGCCCGCCCGAGGCCGCCGCACCGTCGGACACGGGCCAGGTGCCGCTGCCCGTGGACACGGAGAAGGGCAACCGCGCGCTGTGGTGGGGTGTGGCTATGCTGGTCGTGTTCCTGCTGCTGTACTTGCTGACGCGATAGGAGCTTTGCCATGGACAGTCTCGATCTTCAGGTGCTGAGCCAGGCGCGTGACTGGTTCAACGCCGGCCACAAGGTGTGGCTGGTGACGGTCATCGAAACCTGGGGCAGCGCACCACGCCCGCCCGGCGCGCTGCTGTGCCTGCGCGGCGACGGCCTGGTGGTGGGCTCGGTCTCGGGTGGCTGCGTCGAGGACGACCTGATCGAACGCGTGCGCCACGGCGAGCGCGTCGACAAGCCCTCGCTCGTGGCCTATGGCGTGAGCAAGGAGGAGGCGGCGCGTTTCGGCCTGCCGTGCGGCGGCAACCTGCGCCTGGTGCAGGAGCCGCTGCTTGCGGCCGCCTGGATCGACGAGGTGCTGTCACGCACCGCGCGGCATGAACTGGTGGCGCGCACACTGCAGCTCGACAGCGGCGCGGTGGCGGTGGAGACTGCCGCGCGCGGCGAGAAGTTCGAATTCGACGGCACCCGGATGCGCGCGCTGTTCGGCCCACGCTGGCGGCTGCTCATCGTCGGCGCCGGGCAGCTGTCGCGCGTGCTGGCGCAGATGGCGCTGGCGCTGGACTTCGAGGTCATCTGCTGCGACCCGCGCGAGGAATACCACCTCACCTGGGACATCCCCGGCACGGTGTTCAGCAAGGCCATGCCCGACGACCTGGTGATCGAGTTGCACCTCGACCCGCACAGCGCGGTGGTGGCGCTGACGCACGACCCCAAGCTCGACGACATGGTGCTGCTGGAGGCGCTGAAGTCACCGGCCTTCTACATCGGCGCACTCGGCTCGCGCAACAACACCGCGGCGCGCAAGCAGCGGCTGGCGTTGTTCGATCTGGCACCAGCCGAGATCGAGCGCCTGCACGGACCCGTAGGGCTGGACCTGGGCGGCAAGACGCCGGCCGAGATCGCCGTGTCGATCGTGGCCGAGATCATCGCCGTGAAAAACGGCGTGGTCTTGGTGCAGAAGAAAGAGGGCTCGGCACTGCCGATGAGCTCGGGGGTGTGCATCGGCACGCGCTGAGTGATGCGCCCGCAGGCGCAGCGCCTGGACGCGATGCGAAATGCGGCATAGGCGCGACCAGTGGCCCACGCACTCGCGAAGGGGTCGCTGTTGCGATGATTGAGCTGACGCTCGTCTGCCGGTGCTGAAGGTCCCGCTCCAAACCGGCCGGCCAGACATGACTTTGAACGTCAGCAAAGTGGCGTCGATTTCGCGTTCCGGAGCACCTGCCATCGGCCACAAGCAGCCCAGTCGCTCCAAATGAGATCATTCGCGCCGCTTTGGAGTGCCGCGCGTTCGCGCGACGGCCCCTGCGGTCAAACCGGAGCCACGAGGCGGCCGTGGGTCAGATCACCATGGCCGGCCAGAAGTCCATCGATCGAGATGTCTTCGTCCAGCGATTCCCAGTGAATGCCGCATGGGCTGAGCTCGAACTGGACGCGCTGCTCGGGCGTGGCAGCCAACAGCCGAGGGAACCATGCCAGAGGTACAGCCATGACCCGGCCGTCGTCCAGGTAGACCCACATGCTGTCGTCGTCGAAACGCACCGCCTTAGCCGAAGTAGTCATGCCAAGCCCTTTCAATCAGCTCTCGGTTGGTCTGCGCCACCTCCACCAACTCGCGCAGCGTGCCAGCGTCAAAGCCGTAGCTGGCGGCGACCCGAACCTGTGGATCGAGCCAGAGTTTGGCCTCACTGCTGCCGGCGCGCACGTGCACGTGCACCGGCTCGCGGGGATTGCCCTCGTTGGAGTAGAAGAAGAAGCGCAAACCCTTATAGCGAAACACCACCGGCATGGCGGGATTCTAGGCAAGGCTCAGGCAATCGTGTCCCGCATTGTCCTCACGCTGGGTGCCTTTGAGCAGCTGCATTCGGGTGGGGAATGCGCCCGCGATCCGCGAAGACCGGCAATTACCCTCCAAACCAGCCATCCGGGCAGATAGGCCGCCGACGCGTGGATGACTGCAATGTGGCCGAGACTGTGAGTTGGGTGTCCGCATGCGAGCGACCGGACACGTTTCGTTGCTGACGTCGTGCAGCACCCCCTTGACCAGGCTTAAGGGTTCGATCGTCGAACCAGCAGGCGCATCTGGCGCCTTTGGCTGCAGAGTCCTTCAGGAATTGCTGCTCGCGCGCACTTCCTCGATCGTCGTGGTACCGGCCCAGACCTTGTCGATACCGTCCTGGCGCAGCGTGCGCAGGCCTTCGGACAGCGCGGTGCGCAGCAGTTCGTCGGCGCGCGCACCGGTCTGGATCAGATGACGGATCAGGCGTGACACCACCAGCAGCTCGTGCAACCCGGCGCGCCCGCGCAGACCGGTGTCGTCGCAGTTCGGGCAGCCCTTGGCAAAGTGGTGCATCAGCTTGCCGTCCTTGCCGAAGCGCTTGCGCCAGTAGTCGAGCACTTCGTCGGGGCTGGGTCGCGTGGCGGATTCGCCAAAGGCGTGCATGTAGTCGGCCATCAGCTCTTCGGTCCGCTGCGGCGTGACTTCTGTTGACTGCGCGCACTTGCCGCACAGGCGCCGCACCAGGCGCTGCGCCAGCACGCCGAGCAGCGAGTCGGCAAAGTTGAACGGGTCCATGCCCATGTCGAGCAGCCGCGTCACGGTTTCCACCGCGCTGTTGGTGTGCAGCGTGCTCATCACCAGGTGGCCGGTGAGCGAGGCCTCTACCGCCATCTTCGCGGTCTCGCCGTCGCGGATCTCGCCGACCATGATGACGTCCGGGTCGGCGCGCAGGAAGGCGCGCAGCGCCTTGGCGAAGGTCCAGTCGATCTTCGGGTTGACCTGCACCTGGCGGATGCCGGCCTGGGTGATTTCCACCGGGTCCTCGGCCGTCCAGATCTTGCGATCGGGCTGGTTGATGTAGCCCAGCACCGAGTGCAGCGTCGTCGTCTTGCCCGAGCCGGTGGGGCCCACGCACAGCAGCATGCCGTAGGGCCGCTGCGCCGCGGCCTTGATGTGCGCCAGGTTGTTGGGCGACAGCCCCAGGCTGTCCATGGGGATCGGCTTGGCCGATGACAGCAGCCGCAGCACCGCGTCTTCCAGGCCATTGGCGGTGGGGATGGTGGCCACGCGCAGCTCGAGCCGGTGGCCGGCCATGAACTTGCCGAAGTTGATCTTGCCGTCCTGCGGCTTGCGCCGTTCGGAGATGTCCAGGTCGCACATGATCTTGATGCGCGCGATCATGGCGCTGCGGTAGGTGTGCGGCAGCTCCATGTAGGGGCGCAGCGAGCCGTCCTTGCGGAAGCGGATGCGCACTTTCTCGCGCCCGGGCTGGCATTCGATGTGGATGTCGGACACGCCCTGCGACTGCGCCTCGGAGATCATCGAGTTGATCAGCCGCACCAGCGAGTTGTCCGATTGTTCGATCGGGTTTTCGTCCTTGTCGCTGCTCTCGCCGGACTGCTGCAGCTCCAGCGTGGCCAGCAGCTTGCCGGCCTCTTCGGCATCGAACTCTGCCGGCACCGCGAGCTCCGCGCCCTGGCCTACATTCACGCCGATGCGCTCGTAGGCCCTGCCGATGGCCGCCGGCAGCAGGCTGGCGCGCGCCAGCACCGGCACCACCTTGGTCTGCGAGGCGAACTCGATGTCGTCCAGTACTTCCGGGCGCGACGGATCTTCCACCGCCACTATGAGCCGCCCGCCGCGCAGCAGCAGCGGCAGCGCCGGCAGCCGGCTGGCCACGGCAAAGGGCAGCCGCGCCAGCGCCTCGGTCTCGGGCGCGAACTGCGTCACGTCCACCAGCGGGTAGCCCATCTTGCGCGCCAGCGCGGTCTGCAGATCGGCGCGCGAGACCAGGCCGCGGCGCACCAGCAACTCGCCCAGCGGCACGCTGCGGTCCTCGCGCTGCTGCGACAGTGCGGTGTCGAGCTGCGCGTTGTTGATGAAGCCCAGCGCGATCAGCGCCTCGCCGATGCGCACCATCGGCATGCGCGCCTGCTCGATGATGGCCTGCTCCAGTTCCTCGGCGCTGACGATCTGCTTGGTCAGCAGGATCTCACCCAGCTTCTGCGAGCGCAGATGCTTTTGCTCGGCCAGCGCCTGGTCGATCTGCGCCGGCGTGGCCGCGTTCTGCGCCACCAGCACCTCGCCGATGCGTTCGCCGATCTCCACGGCATCGTAGGCCGCAAGGGGCACGAAGCTGCGCAGCACGCAGCCGCGGCCGTCCACGGGCGCGAACAGGTAGATGCCGCTGGCGTCCTCGAGGTGACCGATGCTCAGCGCGTCGATCGGTGGCGCTCCCTTGAGGATGACCTTCACGCCCACCGCCGGACGCTGCGCCATGAAGCTGGAGGTGGCGTCGCCGTCCTGCAGCGGCGCCAGCGGCCGTGTCAAGGTCAGGCGCCGGAACTGGTTGAAGCGCAGCGGGATGGCGATGCGTGCCGGTGGAATACTCACCTTGACCAGGCCCTCGCCCGGATCCATCGACAGCAGCATGCCGTTCATCAGCCGGCCGTTCATGCCTTCGATCTGGCAAGGCTCGGG